>JAKASH010000262.1 GCA_021828225.1 Acidobacteriota bacterium
ATAGCCTGAGGCTATTCCCAAGATTTACGGTGACCAGGTGTGGATCCCTCATGCAGTTGAAGTCGACGGGCAGATTATTACCGTTTATGATTCGCACCTGCATGGACGCCTCGAGGAAACGGAAGAGGCGATGGGAGACCACGACAGGCGATGGGCTCTCTGCCGGCGGCCTCGGGTCGTAGTCGGAGGCGAACTGACTCTTGAGATGCTCGACTTGCAGATGAATCCTCTCACTAAATTTTACTCCGCGCCGTTACAAATGAAAGCCAACAACGGAGTTCTGGTTGTTGATGACTTCGGCCGCCAGAGAATGCGCCCCGAAGATATGCTCAACCGCTGGATTGTTCCACTCGATCGAAGAATCGACTTCCTCAATCTTGCCGGAGGGAAGCAAATCGAGATCCCCTTTGACCTCTTCGTTGCTTTCGCCACGAACCTTGATCCCAGATCACTGGCCGATGAGGCTTTCCTGCGAAGAATTCAAACGAAGATCAAAGTGGATTATGTACCTGCCGGCCAATTTCACGAAATCTTCCGCCGCGTGTGCGATGAGTACAAACTCGTTTATGACGCGACGGTGGTGGATGGAGTGTTAAGCCTGTTGGCGGCGCTTCAACAACCGCTGCGTGCCTGTTATCCTCGTGATATTGTCCAGCATATCTGCTGGGCCGCCCGCTATCAGGGGGTCGAACCCCATCTTGATGGTCCGTCGGTGCGGCAAGCCTGCCGTAATTACTTCCTGGAGTCTTAGTTTCAGCAGAGAACCGTCAGTTCTCTTCCCTGATTTCACGAAGGCTTTCCCCGGCTGAGCGAATGGCCCGCTCAATGTCTTCCTCTGTGTGTACCGTCGAGAGAAAAATCGTTTCGAACTGTGACGGCGGGAAATAAATCCCCCGATTGAGTAACCCCCGGAAAAATCGACCGAATAGCCTGATGTCCGACTTCTTCGCGGAAGCATAGTCTGTAACGGGACCTGTATTGAAGAACGCGGTCAGCATTGAACCCATCCGATTTACGGTGAGAGGAACTCCGGCTTGCTTCGCCTGTTCAAAAATACCACTGGCCAATCTTTGACCCGACTGTTCCAGACGCTCGTACGTCCCCGGGCGACGAAGAACTTCTAGAGTCTTTAACCCCGCTGCAACGGCCAGAGGATTCCCTGAAAGGGTTCCGGCCTGGTAAACCGGCCCGCTGGGAGCGACCAGATTCATCAGCGAAGCCTTTCCGCCATAGGCACCGACCGGCAACCCTCCCCCAATCACTTTGCCAAGAGTTGTCAGGTCTGCGTGAATTCCATAAAGCTGCTGCGCACCACCGTAGGCCAACCGGAAGCCCGTAATGACCTCATCGAAAATCAGAACGGTTCCCTGCTCCTGTGTCAGTGCGCGAAGGCGTTCGAGAAAACCGGGATTCGGCGGAACGACCCCCATGTTGCCTACCACCGGTTCGATCAGTGCTGCGGCGAACTGATTGCGGTGAGCCTGGAATGCCCTATCAAGAGCTTCGAAGTCATTGAAGGGGATCGTGATTGTCAGCTCTGCCAATGCCTGAGGAACCCCGGGGCTGTCCGGCAAGCCAAGAGTTGCAACACCGGACCCGGCTTTAACTAGCAGGCTGTCTGAGTGGCCGTGATAGCACCCTTCAAACTTAAGGATCTTGTCACGTCCTGTGGCCGCACGTGCCAGCCGAAGGGCCGAGAGCGTGGCTTCTGTTCCGGAATTTACCAGGCGCACGCGCTCGATGGAGGGAAACGCCTTGATAATCTGCTCTGCCAAAGCCACCTCACCCGGGGTCGAAGCCCCAAAGCTGGTTCCTGTTTCCAACACGGCAGCCAGAGCCGCCATCACCTCCGGGTGACAGTGGCCAAGAATCAAAGGGCCCCAGGAAAGAACAAAGTCCAGATACTCGTTGCCATCGACGTCCGTCACATGAGCGCCTCGGCCGCTGGCCACAAAGACCGGCGTGCCACCCACGGCACGGAATGCTCGCACCGGTGAGTTCACTCCGCCGGGCATCAGTTCTACAGCTTTACGGAAGAGTTCTTCTGATTTCTTATGCACAGAACCATCCTGACCAGAATTTTCGAATTGCCTTTAGCAGGTTGCTAAAAGGCTCGCACGACCTGTTATTCCGAGGAGCCGCAGGCGACGAGGAATCTCGTAAGTACTCTGATTTCAAAGCGGGATTCCTCGCTACGCTCGGAATGACACGGTGCCAAGACGTTTTTTAGCATCCTGCTAGATCTGCCTCACGGCTTCCCTGCAGGCTGAATTCCCATGCTTTCCCGCAGAGTCTGAGTTGCAATCTCCCAAATGGACTTCGGCAGGCTGCGGTAAAGACGGCTCCGAAGTCCACGATAGGCCTGGTTACCTTCAATCAAGTCCTGAAAAAGATTCAAGAAAGTTTTGCTCCGGTTGCAGAACTGGATCATGCGGGTCGTAACACCTGCTCCCAGAAATTTGCCGCAATAGAACTTTTGGCACATCCTCGCACCCAGCATCAGCTTGGCGCCAAACTCATTCCAAACCGTTTGGGTGTAAGAGGAGCCGCTCAGGATCGATTCAGCAAGCAGTTCACCTGACCGCAGGCCAAAGTACAGGCCTTCCCCTGTAATCGGGTCTACGAGGCCGGAGACATCACCCACGAGCGCCCAGCCGGCGCCCTCCAGCCGAATGCCGGACCAACTGTCAACCTCCAGTGAAGGAAGCAGGTGGCTGAACACCGGAGCTGGATCTCTTGAATATCCAAAGCGAGCCATGAACCCGAATAGTTTCTGCTGGAGATCCACCATCATGGATTGTCCCACTTTGCCGCATATTCCCACCGAGAGATGATCTGACCGCGGAAAGGACCAGGCATAACCCTCAAAATCCTCGAAAAATTCAATCCGTAGAGTGTCCTCCCGCGCCGGGACGAAATATCCGAACGTCAGCATGAAGTCCTGAGCTTTGAGAGCACCCGCCAATTGATCCCGCAGGCGGCTGCGAGCTCCTGCCGCAAGAATCAGGTAATCAGCCTCGCGGGTCCCTGTCCGGCCCTTAAGGCGCCATTGCTCGCCCACGCGAGCCACGCTGGTGATCCGGTCTTCAACAACCTCGGCTCCGGCTTGCTCGGCTCTTTGCAGAAGGAAATGGTTCAGTTCCCGCCTTGAGTATATCGCCAAGGGCTGGCGGAGGTTGAGGCACACTCTGACATCGCCAGGCGCCCAAAGCTCCATTTTCCATACAGGATTCCCCAACCCTTCGGCACTGAACAGAAACGGGTACTCTTTGAGCGCCTTGTGACTTAACCCACCGCCACAAGGCTTCTCCCAGCCGAGCTTTTCTTCAAAGACGACAACACGCGAGGGATTCTGACCGCTATTCGAACGGGCATAGCCTCGCATGAGCCGCTCAGCGGTCATCGAGCCGGCGGGCCCGCCGCCAACGATAGCAATCGTTCTCAAAGCTTGGGAGCCTTTCATGCGAGAAATCAGAATATCATGGGATTTTGCGGAGCGTAAGCGCCTCGGCTCGTAGTGGCCAGGAACATCAATTCCCTACATGCTAAAATAACTCTGTGAACTCTAAGAGAGCAGAGTGGCGGCTTGCACTGTCGAAAATTCTCCCGCTGAAAGACGCGTACTGGGTTATCGAAGACCATAAGGCTCATGGTGCGCGCGTCGTTTTTACGAACGGCTGTTTTGACCTGTTGCATCCGGGCCACACAAGGTATCTGGCTGAAGCCAGGGAGCTCGGTGACGTGCTGATCGTAGCCATCAACAGCGACCGGGGTGTTCGGGCTCTCAAGGGTGAAGGGCGGCCGATATTCCCGCAGGAAGAGCGTGCCGAAATCCTGGCAGCACTTGAGGCCGTTGATTATGTGACTATTTTCGACGAGCCCACGCCCCAGTCCATTATTGCTCGCATGCTGCCCGACATCCTGGTGAAAGGGGCTGGGTGGCGACCGGATGAAATTGTAGGGCGCGCCGAGGTTGAAGCAGCAGGAGGTCGCGTTGTCTCGATGCCGGCGGTTGTCGGGTTTTCGACTACAGCGATCGTCGATGCTGCACACAAGATCTATGGCTAAGAGCCCTCAGCTTTAATGTCCTCCATTCGATCATTACTTCAACCGATTCTCGAACATCCCGCGTTCCGGGCTGTACGCGGGAGTACGGAAGCACCGCCATCCGAAGTTGCGGGTGGAATCTCCATTTCCGGCTTGACCCGCCCGGGCAAGGCAATCGCTGCGGCGGTTCTCGCCCATCAACTGGCAAGACCTATCGTCGTGCTTACAGCAGATAGCGATGCGGCGGAGGCGTTGTCCTTGACGGCCTCCACCGTCCTCGATTGGCTCGAATCCGGCGGAGGCAATGCCGCAATCTCTCTTGCCCCATTCGATTGTTCACCCTACGAAGCTCGCTCCCCGCACCCCGACATCCTGGAGCGGCGTGCGGTAACCTTGTGGCGAGTCGCCTGCGGCCGGGCACGAGTGCTCTGTGTACCACTGCCGGCTGCGTTGATGCGCTACCGCACCATCCCCTTCTATCGCGCGCTTGCTCTCGAGTTGAAGGCGGGAGACGAGTTAGCGCCGGAAGACCTTGCCGAACACTTGCTTAAAGTCGGTTACGAACGCGCCGAACCGGTCTCCGCTGTGGGACAGTTTTCAACCCGCGGGGGCATTCTGGATGTTTTCCCGCCTGAGACCGCCTGGCCCACTCGCATTGAATTCTTCGGAGATTCGATTGAGTCGCTGCGCGAGTTTGATCCGGCCAGCCAGCGGTCAAGACAAGACACCTCGAACATTCTGATCCTTCCGCTGACCGAAGCAGCAACTTCGAAGGATTTCTTCCATCAGCTTGCCGATGTGCTGTTAAGGCAAAATCCGGACGGTCAGAAAGAGCGACTGAACACGAACTGGGCCGATTTCTATTCAAGACCTTTTCCTGGCTGGGAGTTCTATGTACCGCTCGTGGAAGCTTATCCCAACACCTTGTTTTCACTCCTGGAGCGCCCGGTGATTGTCTGGGATGAACCTGGCGACCGCCGAACGCAGTTGCAGGAGGTTATCGAAAACCAGCAAGCCGGGTTTGACGCGGTCAGAGACGTAATCCCGCAGCCGCCCCAGCCTCGCGACCTGTTCCTGACAGAGGAGGAATTTTGGAAGTCGATTGCAGGCATTCCAGCCATTTCGTTCAGTGAACTCGCTATCGAAGGAAGGACGGACACCCATAAATCTCCCGTGGAACTCCCGGATTCTGGTCCTCGATTTTTTCTGAACACCCAGCCCGTGCCCCAATACCGAGGTTCGCTCAAGGTCATGGCAGAGCACCTTCGGGCACAGGTCGAGAATGGAGAGAAAGCCGTACTGGTCGTTCCGACCGCAGCAAAGGCCGACCGATTGCGCGAGATCTTTTCCGACTACCAGATTCCATTTGAAAACGTCTCCTGGCCAAAAGCCGGCAGGATGAGCGAGCCGGAGACCCCCACGCAAGCGATCGAAGATGAGATCGGA
>JAKASH010000263.1 GCA_021828225.1 Acidobacteriota bacterium
TTCGGTCGAAATGAGAGGCGCGCCTGAAAATGCTGAACTGAATTACCAGCGGTACCGCCCAGTGCGGCGTCAAGAGATACGAAATCTCGAGGAAGAAAGCTGCGACAGAACCGCGGGCCATGAACAAGAGGATGAGATAGCTTGCGATATCGAGAATTAGGCTCCCGCTTATCAACCAGAAGATCGGCCGGTGAAAGTCGGGCATTGGCTTTCCGGGTCGTTAGACCACCCGCACAAATCGCTGGGTCACCCCGACGATAATCAGCGCGGCAAAGCCGAAGAGTTACATATCCCGCAAGGGGCCATCGAGCAGCACGATACGCAAGCCGGATTGACCAGGGGTTGCCACGATCGTTTCCACAAAGTAAAAGAAACCGCTGAAGACAGTCTGGACCAGAAACCTCACAAGCGCGGCCATCATCAAGCCATCATACGGGGGCGGAGAGAGACGGTCTGCGATGAAGTCTTGAAGATGATCAGGATAGAAAGCGCGACAGCGGCAACTCTGCAACCTTGGAAACAGATCCCAGCACCATGCGGGAGCATATCCGTTGACCATCTAAGTTGACTTCACTAAATATTGCGCATAAATCGGTTGGGGTATACAATCCCTTGTATGGCCCGGCCGAGTCTGCTCAAACTGTCCGTTGCCGACGAGCGCCAGTTGCAGGAAGCGGCGGCCGAGTCTCCCGAGGGGAATTTTCGTGACGCCTGTCGTGCCGTTCTGAGTCTGGCTCGTGGGGCTACGCGGCAGCAGGCGGCGGAGCACTTTGGAGTGCATCCGGCAACCGTTGGGCGTTGGGCGGCCCGCTACCGCCAGCGGGGGCTGGCCGGACTCCGGGGCCCCGAGCATGATGGCCGAGGGCGGCCTCGCCGATTGCAGGTGGAACATTTGCAACTGCTGCGGCAAACCGTTCTCACCTCGCCCCGGAAGTTGGGTTATGCTTTTACGGCATGGACCTTGCCGAGGCTGGCCGAATTCTTGAAGCGGCGGACGGGGGTGACGGTTCGAGCGCATTACTTGGGACGGTTGCTTCACCGCATGGGCATTGCCCGCAGACGGCCCAAGCCTGTCCTGGAAGGCAAACGCGATGAGGTCGCTCATGACCGCGCCAAGATTGAGCTGGAATCCCTCAAGAAGCATCTTGGACGCAGAAAAAGGACGGTCGTGATCAGCCAAGACGAAACCGAATTTCATCTGTACCCTTACCTGGTGGCGATCTGGTCGGTGGTCGGCAGTCCTCAACCCGAGGTGCGCACGCCGGGGAAAAACCGCAAGCGCGTTTTGTATGGAGGCTTGAACCTGAAAACCGGACATCTCACCAGCCACTGGGCCGCGACGAAAAGCGGTGCGCATTTTGTGGAATATCTGGAAACGCTCTTGCTCGACTATCCCGACCAGAAGATCCTCATGATCGCCGACAACGGCAGCTTCCATCATACGCAAAGAGTGGAGGCCTACGTGAACCAAAACCGCGACCGCTTAGAAATCAAGTGGCTGCCTCCCTACTGCCCTGACCTGAATGACATCGAGCGCACTTGGAGACGATTGAAAGCCAGCCACGCCTCGAATTTCCTGTTCAATTCGCTGGATGAGCTGGTCGCCAACGTGCGCAAGGGCATCGAGGAATTGAACGCGACCGTGGGGAGTAATTAAGAGCATTATTTAGTACAGTCAACTTAGGTCCAGGGACAACCGTTCGCGAGCGTACTCCACAAGAGATTTGCTGGCAGCGGTCCGAAATTGCCAGAGCTTGGCGTCAGGAATACGGCGAATATCCTGCTCCAATGTTTCCGTCTTCCCAAGCCAGCGATCCTTTCCACAGCTTTCCGTCCAAAGATCGTCGGCAGGAGCCGAATCCCAGGTCGGCATGTGGACTCCGTTCGTCACATGTCCCACTGGGATTTCGTCCTCCGGCCAGCGCGGAAACAGAGGCAGAAAGAGGCGCCGGCTCACCTTCCCGTGCAAGCGGCTCACGCCGTTGACCGCCCCGCTCCCGCGGATTGCCAGATACGCCATGTTGAAAGGCTCCGTTGAGTCTGTGGGATCCTGGCGGCCCAGAGCCAGCAAATCGTGGACTGTAATGCCAAGCTTTTCTTGGGCATACCCTCCGAGGTATTGCTCGATGAGAGCCGGAGGGAAACGGTCAAAGCCGGCCGCCACTGCCGTGTGGGTAGTGAAGAGATTGCCTGCTCGTGTGACCGCTAGTGCGACTTCAAAGGGCTGCCCTGTCTCTTCCATAAAGTTCCGGGCGCGCTCCAACACGGCGAAGGCCGCATGCCCTTCATTCAGGTGACAGACCTCCGGCTGGATGCCAAGTGCCCGCAGCAGCCGCCATCCGCCGATCCCGAGCAGCAGTTCCTGCTTGAGGCGCAGCTCCGGACCGCCGCCATACAGCTCGCTGGTAATCCCGCGATGAGCGGGGATGTTCGCCGCGTCATTGCTGTCCAGCAGGTAAAGCTTTACCCTGCCGACTTGAACCTGCCAGGCGCGCAGCCAGACCGAGTAACCAGGCAAGGCGATCTCCAACCGCAACCACTCGCCGTTCGGGTGGCGCAAAGGCGTGATTGGCAACTGTCCGGGGTCGTTATATGGGAAAAGGGCCTGTTGCGCTCCTTCCTTGTCGATCACCTGGCGAAAATAGCCCTGCTGGTAGAGGAGTCCCACGCCCACCACGGGCACGCCTAGATCGCTGGCGGCTTTAAGCTGATCGCCGGCTACATTGCCAAGCCCGCCTGAGTAGATGGGCAGAGCTTCGCTCAACATAAATTCCATACTGAAATACGCGGTGCAGGTCAGAGAACCCTGCGCATGATTCTGCTGAAACCACGCTGGAGCCGCCAGCGCTTTCCGCCTGGTCTGGACAAGGCCATCAACGTTTCTGCGAAAACCGGGATCGGCCAATAAACGCTCGATCTGGTCGCGCGAGGCCGTCTGCAGGACCACCCAGGGGTTATGCGTGCCCCTGCCGGGGCTGTTGACGGACGGACCCGAATTTAAGCAATAAAATCCGCGGACCTCAAAACCGGAGGGCCGCGCTGCCCGCTGTAGAGACGCCTCGCTGAGGCGTCTTAAACCCGAGACGTTCCAGCGGAACGTCTCTACATCTTCTTACGGCCGGTGCAACCGCGTCGAATGCCCCGGAATTTCCTTGACTTTCAGGCCTGGATAGTGTAGCCTATCCCAGTAAATGTGGCCGGGGTTTTGGCAAGCTGCCCGGCCGGAAGAAAAAATGATGCCCGCCTCGACGCCAGCCCGGAAGGTTCTTTCCGATTCGACCAATCGATTGATACCAGGACTCTTAGCGAATAAAGAGGGTCCTGGAAGCGGAGTTTGTGAAAAAAAAGAATTCTTTTTTTCAAAAACGAAGCTGGGAAGTTGCTGAAAACACAAGACCGCTGTGGAAAAAACAGCCAAAACGAACCGAAAACGAAGCTAAAACGAAGCTAGCCAAGTTGTTGAAAACAAATAAAACGCCATAAAACGAAGCTAAAAGTCGCGAGCCGCTTTGGAGGCTACATGGTTTCGGGAACAGCGCCGCTTATTCCTTGGCCGGCGCTGCCAGTGGGTTGAGGCCCCGGCGGTGCAGAGTGATGGAGATCAGGCAGGCGCCAAACACTTCCGCCGCTACCACGGCCGCGGCAACTCCGGCGCCGGCCAATCGCGGAGCCAGGATCAGCGCCAGGGCAATGTTCAGGACCCCAATGGCCAGCACGATGCGGCTGAAGGCGCGGTCAAGACCGAGTGGCACCATCCAGAGCATTCCGAGCATGGTGCTGAAGGCGTCGAGAAAGATCAGCGCGGCCATGATGCGCAGCACCGGGACGCTTGCAGTGAATCCTTTACCCAGAATGATCCGCACAATCCAGGGCGCGGCGAGAAAAACCGCAAGGCTGGAGACTGCGCCAAAGGCGCTCATCACCAGCAGGCTCAGGCGCGCAAGGCGCCTTGCCGTGGGAGGGTCTTGATGGACCAAGTGGCTGAAGCGCGGATAGAGGCTCTGCTGGACGGGAGCGAGCAAGCCCATAAAGGCCCGCGCGATCTTCTCCGCTCCGGCGTAGAACCCGACAGCTTCCGCCGGCGCAAACAGTCCCAGGATGAAAGTGCTGCCCGCCGAGTACAAGCCGAGCGAACTTCTGAAGACGAACATGCTCCATCCCATGCGCAGCGTTTTCCAGATCAGCGACGCGCTGGGCAGCCGGAGCGGCACTTCCCGGAAGACCAGGACGGTCGAGACGATCACGGAAACCAGCGCGCCCGCGCCCTGGAGCGCCAGAACCTTCCAGCCGTCGCTCGGGTTGCGGACCAGGATAAAGATTCCCGCGGTCCCGAGCGCCCGTCCCGAAACGTCCAGCACTGCCACCAGACGCATTCGCTCAAAGCCCTGGTAATACCAGAGAATGCTGAAGGCCTGCGCCAGCGCCCCGAACATGGCGGCCCAAAAGAAGACGGCATGCCGATGAAAGAGCGGAATCCATTGTTCAGCCGCGATGGCGAGCGCGACCGCGCCAGCCGCCAGAAGAACCTTTGCGCCCAGAACTCCGGCCACCAGCCCGGAAAGAGCGTCCCGGGAGCCGCGGCACTTTGCCACCTCGCGCGTGGCGGAATAACCGAAGCCGAATTCGATGACCAGGCTCGCGTAAGCGCCGAAAGCCTGGGAAAAAGCCACCAGTCCCCACGTTGCCGCGCCCAGCACGCGCGCGAGATAGGGGATCGTGACGAGCGGCAGCAGGTATCCGGCAAACTGCACTCCGTAGAGCGCCACAACGTTGTGGGCCAGCCCCCGGTCGAGCGTAAGCTCCCGCAGGTTTTTCAGCTTCATGCCGCGTTATCCTCTGCGGTGCGGCGCGCTTGGTGGTGTTGGTGCAAGTTCAGTCCTGACTTTTCGCATCGCGGTTCGCAGACCACGAAGCCTGATATAGGGGTTTAAAGGAGGGAAGTGCTGAACGCAAGGGAAATTTACAAATTTGACGGCCGAATGGCGCCAGACAGCAAAGCGCCCTCGTGCAATGGGCTGGCAATCGCCGCGCCGCACTGCCCTGCTGCTCCTAAGATTCACCGGACGAAGCAATCCGCGCCGCTAAGCTTTCACGGCCTCAGCAAGGCTTTTGTCGAGGATGGCGACAGCCTGGTCGATATCCGCAACAGGGATGTTGAGCGGCGGCGACATGCGAACCACGTTGGCGTAAAGCCCGCCCTTGCCCACAATCAAGCCGTTCGCGCGCGCGCGTTCGAGCACGCGGTTGGTCAGGTCCCCGGCCGGCTCTTTGGTCTTGCGATCCTTCACGAGTTCAACGCCCTGCATCAGCCCCATGCCGCGCACGTCGCCGACGACGGAGTGTTTTTCTTTCAAGGCATCGATCCCCGCGCGGAAATGTTTCCCGGCGGTCTCCGCGTGATCCATCAGCCGGTCTTCTTCAATCAGGTCGATGGTGGCCTTGGCAGCCACACAGGTGACCGGATTGCCGCCGAAGGTCGAAA
>JAKASH010000264.1 GCA_021828225.1 Acidobacteriota bacterium
ATTCCCGGCCCGCCACCAAAAGGACGATCGTCAACAGTCCGGTGCCGGTCGTTCGTAAAATCGCGCAGATCGTGCAGTTGGACCACCAGTTGCCCGCCTACCAGCGCGCGTTTTAACAACCCGCAGGCGAGGATGCTTGCAAAAAATTCCGGGAAAATTGTAACAACGTCAAATTGCATCGTTTCAGGGGTTTTCCGATGCTGGCTCACGCCTATCGCCAATCTATGCCCCTTGCTCCCGATTCAAATCAAGCAAATCTTCCGGAGGATGGATAACAATCAGCTTGGCCTCGGGATCAATCGCCTCGCAGATAGCCTCCGTGAACGGAATCAGGATGTCCCGGGAATCATCCGAAACGTGGAGCAGATCTACCCCACCTGTGCGTTCAACCTCGGTTACTGTACCTAAAGGTCTTCTCGTTCCTCCGTTTTCGACAACCACCTGGCAACCCATCAGTTCCCACACGTAATATTGGCCAGCCGAAAGGGCAATCTTCTCTTCCTCTGGAATAAATACGTGCCGGCCTCTCAGTGTTTCGGCATCATCAATGGAACCTATGCCGGCAAACTTCAGGACAACTTTGCCCTTATGCAGCCAACTGTGCTCCACGGTTACGACCTTGGGTTCATGAGAGGGGTCGTCAAGGAATACCCGGTGAAGATCCCTGAACCGCGAGGGGAAATCCGTCAGGATTTCGGCCAATACCTCGCCTTTGCGTCCTTGCGGGCGTACGATACGTGCGACAGCGATGAAACCCCGCATCTCGCTATTCACAACAACAGCGTTAACCTCTCGCCGCGTTCGATGGCGAAAAGCGGAGACACGCTCTCCGTCCTTCCGTTTACCAGAGGCAACGGGACTTACCCTACTCCAGTATTTCAAGGGTAAAGCGCTTCTTAAGTTTCATCCCCGCAGCCCCAAGAATCGTTCGGATCGACCGGGCAGTTCTTCCCTGCTTGCCAATCACCTTCCCGAGGTCTGTAGGATGGACGCGAAGCTCCAGAACCGTGATCTGCTCTCCTTCGACCGGCCGGACAGTCACCTGGTCGGGATTATCCACTAGCGCCTTTGCGATCGCCTCAATGAGATCCTTCATTTCCACTTGGTCCCTCCTGCCGAACTGCGTTTTTTGCTCTGGTCCTGAAGAAAGAGTACTTGAGAAACCGAAATGGTTGACTATGCGCCGCAGTAAGGCGAAACGGACGGACCTTCTGCATCATGCCTGTACCGACTTCTTGAGAAGGCTCCGTACTGTCTCGGACGGCTGCGCGCCTTGACCCAGCCAGTAATCCACGCGGTCCCGTTTCAAGACCAATTCCACAGGATCCCTTCGTGGGTTATAATGCCCCACAATTTCTACAAATCCACCGTCGCGTGCCCGATCACGTTCGATAACAACAACCCTGTAACTCGGTTTCTTATTAGCTCCTGTCCGAGCCAGCCGTATTCTTAACAATCGTCCTCCCTGCAATCCAAGTTTGAATGATGGCGAAGCATCAGCGCTCCTGCCAACTCGCTCTATTAAGTAACTAAACTCTACCCGTCAGATCTTCGATTTTCCGAAATGGTACCCTCTGCTTAAGAATTCGGCCCTCCTAAACCCGCTGGCAATTTCAGGCGGCTCATTTGCTTTCCCATCAGGCTGGTGCTCATGGTCTTCATCATCTTCCGCATCTGGATATACTGTTTCAAGACCTGATTCACCTGTTGGACCGTTGTTCCACTGCCCCGCGCTATTCGTTTTCGGCGTTTGCCATTGATGATGTCGTGACGCCGGCGCTCTTTTTCCGTCATGGAATTAATAATAGCCTCAATTCGGACTAACTCTTTTTCGTCCACCTTGACCTTGCCAACATTCTTCAGCATACCCACCTTGGGCAGCATACCCAACATCTGATCCAATGGTCCCATAGAACGCATCTGGGCCAGTTGGTCACGGAAGTCCGACAGCGTAAATGAATCCGTTTGAAGTTTCCGATGGACTTCCAGGGCTTTGTTTTTGTCAATCGTCTCTTCAGCCTTTTCGATCAGCGATAGGAGATCGCCCATGCCCAGGATCCGCGAGACGATGCGGTCTGGATAAAAGACCTCCAAAGCGTCGTACTTTTCCCCGACACCGATAAACTTGATTGGCTGGCCAGTCACGTGACGGATGCTGAGAGCGGCGCCACCCCGCGCATCGCCATCCAGCTTAGTCAGGATAACACCCGTAGCCCCTAACCGCTCATGGAATTCCTGGGCGCTCTTCACGGCATCCTGGCCAACCATGGCGTCAGCTACCAGCAGGACTTCACTTGGACGGAGGCGCGCACGCAACTCGGCTACTTCCTTCATCAGGGGCTCATCGATGTGCAATCGGCCGGCAGTATCGACAATCAGGACATCGTGGCCACGGTCGGAAGCATCTTTCTTAGCTGCAAGAGCCAGGTCGATGGGGGAATCGATCCCATCACCAGCGAAGCAAGGAATCCCAATCGCCTGCGCGATAATCGCCAACTGCTCCCGTGCCGCCGGCCTGTAAACGTCAGCCGAAACCAGCATCGGGCGCTTCTTTCTCTTGGCCAGCCAGAGGGCTAGTTTTCCAGACGTAGTCGTCTTCCCGGAGCCCTGTAGTCCCACCATGAGCAGGACCGTGGGATACTCCTTTGAAAAAGTCAGCAGAGAAGCGTCACGTCCAAGGATGTCCACAAGTTCATCCCGAACAATGCGCACCACTTCCTGGGCCGGAGAAAAGGTTGCCCCGATCTCCTCGCCCAGAGCGCGAACCCGCACTCTTTCGAGCAGCGCCTTAACCACGTTGAAGTTAACATCGGCTTCCAGCAGGGCCATCCGCACATCACGCAACGTCTCATCAATGGCCTCCGGGGTTAGAGTTCCCCTTCCTCGAAGGTTCTTGAACGCCTGCTGAAACTTATCTTGAAGAGCCTCAAACATCTACTTCTCCGCCTATCCCTTCTGCGCTCCGTTCTCCTTCCGCTCTTCCACACCCGGCGCCAGCCAAGGGTACTCGAACGGATAAAATCATTTATCTTATTTTACGCTACCCGTCAGGTCAAGGAAAGTCTCCTCCTCAATTTCCCTATCTTCTTAGATGTAAAATGATTAATGGAAGTCACCGTCACAGGCCTTTAGGCTCGCGAAACGCCTCTTCGAAAATGGGTTCTACCCTCCGAAAACCATACGAAGAGAGAACGGGAGCATTGTAAAAGGAGCCCGCGCACCAGGATGAAAGGCAAGAACAAAGTGGAAACCGCCGCCAGGGATTCTTCATCTGTCGTCAAGAAACACCACATTTCAAAGGAGAACGCCATTGCCATCGTCGCGATCACGGGGATCGCGATTCATCTTGTCCTTCGATTTCTCTTTAATTCATCTCAATTCACCTATGACGTTCCCCTTTTTGCAGCGCTGGTCCTGGGTGGCACTCCGCTCGTGTACGGTCTGGGCCTCAGAGTTCTTCGAAGGCAATTCGGCTCGGACCTGCTGGCGGGGATCTCGATCGTGGTTTCTGTAATTCTGGGTGAATACCTTGCCGGGACGCTGGTCGTTCTGATGCTTTCCGGCGGCAACGTGCTCGAGGCATATGCAGTTCGCAGCGCATCGTCGGTCCTGGAGGCCCTCGCGAAACGAATGCCCAGCGTGGCGCACCGAAAGCAAGACACCACAATCACCGACGTTCCACTGGACGGAATCAGGGTGGGCGACACGCTGGCCGTATACCCGCATGAAATCTGTCCTGTTGACGGCGTCGTCCTTGAAGGCCAGGGAATAATGGATGAATCGTACCTGACGGGCGAGCCGTTCGAAATCTCCAAGACGCCTGGAGCCAGAGTCTTATCCGGAGCCATCAATGGTGAATCGGCCCTCACCATCAAAGCAGAGAAATTGCCGGTCGACTCCCGTTATGCCCGGATCATGGCGGTGATGAAGACGGCGCAGGAGAACCGCCCGCGCATCCGCCGCCTGGGAGACGAACTGGGCGCTTACTATACGCCGATCGCCGTGGCCCTGGCGATCCTCGCCTGGGTTTTCAGCGGACACGCCGTGCGTTTCCTTGCTGTCTTGGTCATCGCTACGCCCTGCCCCTTGCTGATCGCCATTCCGGTCAGCATTATCGGCTCCATCTCCCTCGCTGCCCGTCGCGGCATCGTGGTGAAAGACCCCTCGGTCCTGGAACGGCTTGATACCTGTCGAACCATCATCTTTGACAAGACCGGAACACTTACGTACGGACTCCCGCGATTGACTCAACAGATTATTGCCCCGGGTTTCGACAAGGCGGAAGTCTTACGGTTGGTCGCAAGCGTCGAGCAGTACTCCAAGCATCCCCTCGCCAGAGCTATTCTTCATGCTGCGCGGGAGGCGAACCTGCGCCTCGAACATGCCGCCGAAATCAGCGAAGCGCCGGGTCGCGGTCTTCAAGGTGTGGTCCAGGGCCGATCGATTCGCATCACCAACCGTGTCGCGCTAGTCAAAGAGTTCGGAACACCCGAATCGATCCTGCCTCCGGTAACAGGCGGGTTGACCTGCGAAATCGCTCTTGACGGGACCTACGCCGCAACTTACGTTTTCCACGACGCGCCTCGAACAGAGAGCAAATCTTTCGTTCAGCATTTAGGCCGTAAGCATGGCTTTGACAAGCTGATGCTCGTTTCAGGTGACAGGGAAAGCGAAGTCAGGTACCTGGCCGATCTCGTCGGCGTAAAAGAGGTTTATGCCTCTCAAAGTCCCGAAGAAAAAGTCGGACTGGTCCGCCAGGCCACTCAGGAAGCAAAGACCCTTTTCCTCGGGGACGGAATCAATGACGCTCCCGCCCTCATGACGGCATCAATTGGAATCGCCTTCGGACATCACAGCGACATCACTACCGAATCGGCGGGTGCGGTCATCATGGACACTTCGCTTGAAAGGGTCGATGAGTTTTTCCACATTGCCAGGCGGATGCGCTCCATCGCCCTCCAGAGCGCGGTGGGAGGAATGGCCTTGAGTGTTGTCGGGATGTTCTTTGCCGCAGCAGGCTACCTGCCGCCAGTTGCGGGGGCAATCTGTCAGGAAGTCATCGACCTTTTCGCCATCCTGAATGCCATTCGCGCAGCCTTTCCACCCAGGAATTTGATCGATTTCTAAAGACTCTGCGAACCGTGTGCAGCTTGAGTTTGTAGCGCAGTCTAGCGCAGGGGCTCATCAACTTGCTGCAACCAATCCGGGCGCTTCAAAACCTCGCGAGGTTTCGAGCCATCCGGAGCGCTGATGATTCCATCGCGCTCCATCAGGTCAAGCAGGCGGGCAGCGCGGCCGTATCCCAGCCTAAGGCGACGCTGCAAAAGAGATGTTGAAGCCTTGCCGGTTTCAACCACCACGCGGACAGCATCCTCGTAAACGGCGTCGAGTTCGGCGGCATCCGTTTCGTCGTCCAGCTCCGCTCCACGGTCATCCTTGTCCCGGACAGGTTTGAGAAATTCTTCGTTGTATTGCGGAGA
>JAKASH010000265.1 GCA_021828225.1 Acidobacteriota bacterium
GAGATCGACTTCGATAAGGCGGCGCAGGCGACGACCACCGACGCCTCAGTGTCCGGGCGCGTGGCCGGGAGACTCGTGATTATGACCCTTAAGACGCATGAATTTCTGTCCTCACCCGTAACGCTCTCCGGATCCTTGCGCGGTCGGCATCTGACGCTCCAAGGAGGCGGAGGCGGCGCCACCATGCGGCTCGCTATGGTAAAAGCCAGCCAAGCCGTTTTTGCCCGTGTAGTAGCCACTTTGCGCCAACGCGCGCGTCTCGTGGCGGCAGCGGCGCAAAAAGCCAGGCGACGACAAGAGCGACTGGCTGCGGATCAGCGGTTGGTGCACCGATTGGGCGAGTTAATCGCCGTTATCAAAACAGTGCCTCCTAGGGCGCGGGTAGAGATTGCCTACCTTCACCGGGCGGATCAGGCATACCGGGCTATTACGGCCCAGATGCATGCCGCCTACGCCCACGAGCTCTCTATTGCGCCTCGTGGCCCCTATGGGCAGCTCCAGTACGCTCGCGGGCAAGTATCATTTTGGATCGGGCAACGCGCCTTTGCGGCCGACAATATTCACTTCCAAGTCAATATGCGCCGCTCAGACGATTTCGCGTCAATGAAGCAGTTCGGGGCTCGTGCGAGGGAATACGCACAAACATGCCGGGCGCGACTACAACACCCAAAGGTGGCACCCTCGGTAGAAAGCGCATGCGCTAAGTTTCTGGCAGTGGTCCCTGTACTTAAAAGAGAAAACGCGAAGGTCGTCAAGGCATTTCTTGCGACAAAGGCCACATGGCGGCAGCAAAGATCCGAGCAAAAAGCGATCGAAATGGAAGCGCAAAAGGGCGCGGAGTAAGGCAACAAAATGCTGGGACGGCCCGGTACCGTAGCTTGAAGGGCAACAATGGGAGTTACGCTCGCATCTGCAATCGCCACGGGTCCATGCTACCCGTCCAGGGACGCAGGCGGGTCGTGTCCACGATACGCTTCAGCAAGGGGCCGGTATGGCGGGCAAAAATCGTGAGAGATTCGTCGGAGTATCGGTAATGGCCACCCGGTGGTGTGGGAGGTATGGCCTTCTGGGTAACCACAAAAGGAAGGACGCTAAAGGCGGATTGACCTATCCATGCGCCGATAGCAAAGAAGCAGCGCCGCGTGACAAAGGGCACCGTTGATTGTCCCCGATTGATTGTCCTCGATCACGGTTTGGACTACAGTCAGCCATGAATCGCTCGTTTTTCGGCAAATGACGGCGCAGCGATGATGGACCTGTTCGGCAGGATGGCCATTCCGTATAAATGGGAGAGGAAATGAAAGTCAAAATAAAAGATCTGCAAGTCTCTATGGATCTGGGCAACAACGGCATCCGGCTCGCCGTGAACGACAATGATGAAGAATTTCTGGGGAACCTCTATATCGGCAAGGCCCATGTGGTTTGGTGCAAAGGGAAGACGCAGAAGGCCAACGGAATCAAGAAAACCTGGCCGGACTTCATAGCGGCTTTTGATACGGCACCGGTTGTAGCCGATACCTCGCCAAAGAAAGGCCGTAAACGCCGTTAATGCAAAGGCGGGCAGGGGCAGTGTGCGAGGGAAAGCCATTGCCTGCATGCTTGGCGGAAGGATACGGTGACATGCGAACTGCTTGACGGGGCATCAATGATGGCTGTCTTAGAAGGTGAATTCGCTGACGTGTTCGATTGGGCCGTCGTTCGCCTTGCGACGTTGTTTCCGGCCTCGGCCTCGCAGGCGCGGTTGCTTTTTGGTTCGGTCTCACTCCTCACAAAGGACCGTCCACGCCCGCCCATTGTTCAAAAGCCGGACTGTCACAAGCTAAAGGGTAGGAACGGCAAGATCTTCTTCAAGCGGACGGTCCTAAGCGCGCGCGATGCCGTAGACTGGTATCGCAAAGCTGGCCCGAATGGCATGACAACGCCCATTCCGACTGAACCAAGAGAAGTCGAAAGGAACACAGACGGTATTCCCCTCACGCCAACCTCATTCGAGGATGATCCGCAGTGGCCTACCCTTGGCGTACCTCTTGGCACCGATCTGTTCTCGAATGCAGGCGGTCCCGGTGATCCGGCACCGTTCCGCGGTTCCGGAGCACCGCGCATCCACCGTCGCTTTGGCGACAATGCGGGCTTCGAAGCCGTTACCAGTGACGGCTCGGCTATCAGCTTCTTAAGGCGCCGTCTTCACTTTGATCTCTCGGACTATACTGAATATCTTGGCGGGCTGGTTCTTGTCGTTCCTGACCCCATTCTGCGCCGCGTCCAGCACTTCCTGGTTCCTGCGCAAATCGCTGATGGGTCTGAGCGCGTCGTCCATCGGCTCGTGTCCCGTCCAGGCGAAAGGCTCGACGACCTAAAATTAACCGTTCTCGAGCGCCGATCCAATCTGCTGTCACGATTTGAAACTGTGGATGTTCCAGCCGATGGTCTAGTTACTGTCGAAAGCGCCTTACCGTTCGATAAAACCGGCTATGTCATTTCACACCCCGTACAAGGGGTCATCGCCTACCAGCAGCCGCTTCCATTTATTCGTGCAGTGAATGTTTCTCTTGGCGTGGCGGGCCGTAGGGTCAGGGTCCAGGTTTCGCAGACCGAGTCGCCGCGGAGCCCAACTGACAGCTACGACATTACAGAATATGCACATGAGATCCCGATTAAGGTCGGCGAAGCGCGGCACGACGCGATTGTCAGGGTGGTTGGGGCTGAGCAGCGCCGAATCCGAAGAGCCGCTGCCAAACAATACAAGCAGACCTGGTTTGATGGTGGCCAGCGTGGTGCGGCCATCTCGTTCCTGCGCGAGCAGATTGCAAGAGCAAGGTCTTCGGTGATGGTCGCTGACGCCTATTTTGGGGCGCGCCAAATTCTTCAGTTCCTGCACGCGGTCCCGCGTACCCATATTGACTTTACTATCCTCACGTCGCATCTGGCGTTCGAGCGCGAGGACCCCGAGACCTTCAATACGCCGCAGGACGGCGCTCAGGACCGGCCCGTGAACCACGCCGGTGTGGCAACGGAGGCCGAAAGGCTGACGAGCTTCGAGCGCTCGCTCGCGACGCTCCGCGCGCGGGGAATGAAAAATGTCAGAGCCTTGGTTTTGAGGGGGAAAACACCGGGGCTCCATGACCGGTTCTTGGTGATTGATGACGAGGTTCTGTTTCTTGGTAACTCGCTCAATGCTCTAGGAGAGCGTGCATCGCTCATTCTCAGCGTACCGGACGGTGAACCGATCCTCGCGAAGCTTTTGGCTATGACGCGTCAGGCGCTGCCATTTGAAAAGTATGCGTCGCAGCGTCGTTCGCCACCAGCCTCGCCTTCGGGAGGGGCCTAACCCGTGTCATTAGCCCCTCCACCTTTCGTCAACGTGACCGCACCCGTAGCGCGTCCCTATCCTGAGCCACAAATGCTCTGGCCAACCTTCGTCGGGTACGGGGACAATGGATCTTCAGATTCCAGCATGTTTCCGAGTTTGACTGCTATCAAGGCCCGGTCGGCTGCGCGCCCCCCTGAGGCCCTCACCGCGTTTGTGGAGGCCGCTGGGATGGCCCAGGACCGCATTCTTGTCCTCGACGACTTCCTCTTTAAGCCGCAGGAAGGCCAATCCCAGCAGAGTCGATATGAGAAAATCCTCCACTGGCTTCCCGATGGTCTGGTTGCCAACGACATCCGGTTTCTGACCAATGCCCATGAGGATCCGGCAGAGCAGGATGTGATCCAGAACATTTTTAATAACCGCATTGTCGCCATAAACCAACGATCGCCGCGCCGGGCGGGTGCGGCGATCGTCGAGATCAGGTTTTCTCTGGGAAGGGAGTTTCCGTACGTGCATGATCGCTTCGCTATTATCGACGACGAACTCTGGCATTTCGGAGCTACGGTTGGGGGATTCCACAGCCTCGTAAATGCCGCAACACGGGGCTGGGACGCAGAGGCGCTCGACGCGGTACGTTTCTTCAACGATGCCTGGAATGGCGATGGCGACACTCGACGGCGAGGCCGCCATGGTTGAGTGGCCACAGGAGCGTAGGCATCGGCTAAGAAACCCGGTCTTCAGTCAGAATCGTCTTGTGGATATCTCTGCGAACTTGATCCGGGACGTGGAAGCGACCGAGGCATTCACCGCTCTGATGCAGGCGCTGATCGATGCCTTCAACGGAAAGGCGGATCCACAGGCGAAGCTCGCTGAGCTATCAGCAGGTATTGATCGACCGGATGCGTTTGGCGGCTATGACGAAATCGTGCGCCAAGTCGTGCTGGCTCTCGCCGGCGTCGCGGCGCTCAGAAACACCCCAACGCGTGAAATGTGGGAGTACCTGTGGTCGCTGGCCTGGCATTCCGTCGCAATCGAAACCTACTTACCCCAAGCCGTCATTGCCGCTGCCACTGACACGACCTTCCGAGGCCAGTTTTTCGCAATCGCGCGCAGCGTCGTGGAAGTAGCTGCCCAAAACCCAGGACGCCGCGCGATTCAACGCGAAAAGGAGCTTGGCGGGAATTTAAGAGAGCGCTGGCAAAGTGAGCCCCAGCTTTCGGCTCTCTGGCACGGGAACTTCGAGTACGGCTTCCATGCAGTAGACCACGACGATGACCATGTTCTGTCAATAATGGCTGATATAGACGTGGTGGAATTTGTCCGGTTGCTCGCCATCTACGATTACCCCGATCCGGTGGCGCACGCGCTTATGTGGTGCGGTGCGTCGTGGCGGTTTGAACGCTGGAGGGCCGCAACTTCAGCGGCACCTGTAGCTTTTGGAGAACAGGCGAACTGGAACGGTTCTCTGATTCTGCCGCTCCTACTACGGATCGCGCGTGCTCAGTTCCAGTTCGAGCTCGGGCGCGAGCCCACGTCGACTCAGGTTTCCGAGGCGACCACCGATATAAAGTGTCTCGCCAGCGAGGTCGCAAAGATCGTCGCGCAGCGCCCGGATGCTGTCGGATGCATGACGCGATGGGGAAACTGGCTGGTCCGGACAGCCATTCCAGCCGTGTCGGCTAACCCACGTGCGCATCCTGTTGATGCGGCTTCGAAGGGCTTCGTCGAGGACGCACTGCTCGAGGCCCTCATAGTCGAGATGCCGGCGGATCGCTGGAGCCCGGAGTCAGCGCCGGATGCGGAAACCTGGGAGCCTTGGTGTCAGCTCGCGGCCGGCGCATTGATCGCGCTCTCTGGGAAGGCGCCCATGCCTTCCCCTGTGGGCTTTCTCGACCAGTGGGCGCTATCCCCAGAGGACTGGCCAGCGGAACGCGGTCAGAATCTTAAGCTCTGCGCGAGCCCCTTCGTTGATGGTGGCACGCTGAGACCTGATGGGTATGGTGCTCGCCTCATCACCATTCCGATGGTCGAGCAAGAACATGCGGAGGATCTATGGAGGAGGCTGTGGGATTCGACGACCGCATTGCGGGAAGTGGTCGAGTTCGGAGACTCTGACGAGAGTGCGAACGATGGTTGGCTCGCGAGGATC
>JAKASH010000266.1 GCA_021828225.1 Acidobacteriota bacterium
GAAAGACGATTGCGGCGAAGGGTAAGCATTACTACGATCATGAAAGTGGGTCTTGGATTAATGTTGTTAGGGGTCAAAAATCCTTTTTCCGCAACCTGTTAAGTACAAGGGAGCAGAGCGAACATTCAGCACGCGTCTCAGCTATCGAACGATCGTGACCGCAGATTTCGACAGAATGGAAGGCGAATGCGCGCGGCTCTTAGATCACAACGCTGACTGGCGTGGAGCAGAGGGATGGCCCCGAATATTCCTGATTCATTGTCCTGAGGTTGGCTTTTCGCTCGACGACGAGAACTCACCGTACTATAGATTGAAGCGGTCGCTCCTCGAGGCTGGTGTTCCCTGTCAAATGGTCGATACTCCTACGCTTTTGGATCCGGACTTTAAAGATCTGAATCTCGCTTTGAACATTGTTGCTAAGTGTGGGATCGCTCCCTGGGTGCTTCCAGAGTCCATTCCGGATGCAGACTTCTTTATCGGACTTTCCTATACGCAAAGTGCGCGCCTGGATGGCGCTCGTCTAATGGGGTTCGCAAACGTCTTCAACGAGTATGGGCGTTGGGAGTTCTATTCAGGCGGTACGGAGGTTTTCCCTTATGAGGAAAAGGCCAAGCATTACGCGAAGCTCGTTGAGGAGACGCTCGGACGGTTAGCTCTTTCTGAAGAGGCGACCATCTGTTTCCACTACTCAGCGAAGTTTTCTCGGGAAGATCGTGTTGCTATTCTCAACGCTGCTCGGCGTGTGCGGCCAAAGGGAACATACTGGTTCGTGTGGATAAACAAAACCCACCATGTGCGCTTATATGATCGTCGCCAGGAAACCGATGGGAGTCTTTCCCGTGGACGCTACGTGCTTGGGAGTAGCAATCAGGTCTACCTCTCGACCACGGGGTACAATCCATATCGAAAGTTTCTTGGCACCCCACAGATGCTCGAAATAAATGTTCGTATAGAACGGCCAGAAGGCATTATTTTCGGTCCTCCGGATCTGCGTGTAGTGGCGACCCAGATCCTGAGTCTTACGAAACTAAATTGGGCGTCCACCGACTCACTGTGTGGGGAGCCAATTACCACAAAATATGCTGGGGATATCGCCTACCTGACTGCGGCATTCATGCGTCAGTCAGGGATGTTCAGGCTTCACCCGGTGCTTGAACGGACTCCGTGGTTCATTTGATGTCGGGCATTCAGTCAAGGAAGTATTGTCGTTCGCAGTGTCGCCGATTGAAGAGACCGACACATTGCGTCCGCGAATGTCAGGCGGCCTGTGTATTCTGCTTCTGTAACCGGAAGTACCCCACCAGCGGGGTCCGCTCGCCGTCCCAGGCTGGTGGCCAGCCGCCGTTGAGTGCGGCCCGGCTGAGCAGGTTGTTGCCGCCAAGACAGGCCACCTCCGGTGCCATGATGCATGCAGGGCAGGCGCCACCACGCTGATCACATAGACTGCCACCGTCGCACTTGAGAGCCCGGTCCCAAAGAAGCCGATCGAGAACTGTCAGGCCATGGTTGCGCCACATGGCGGATAGGTTGCCCAAATCGGGCGTCATTCCTCGGCGGTAGACAAGAAAAGCGA
This sequence comes from Acidobacteriota bacterium, assembly GCA_021828225.1. The sequence continues at coordinate 1,574 of JAKASH010000266.1, forward strand.
GATCAGCGGGAAAGAGATACTCCCCAATCGATCCGTGCTCCAGCCCTGAGTACTCGACAACTGCGTGTGCAAAGTGATGGGCCATCGTGTGAAGTAGCAGATAGACGTAACTGTGTAGCGCTCGTGGGGTACGACTTTCGGCGGTCCGCTCCCGGTAATCCTCTAGAAAACGTCCGAAGTCCGTATATTCCTCGATGAGGAGACCGCCCAAACGCATGTCATCCCGCGGCGGCAGGTTGGTGCCCAAGCCGTTCTGAATGAGCCAGTCAATGACCCGCCCTTCAGTGAGCCGGACGTAAAAGCCCTCGTTCTTCTGTTCCAGGACGTAGATTGGCCGCTTGTTCTTCTCGGAGTATCCGAAGGCTCGTAACCGGACCGGCATCTCGCGGTCCTTGACGGTGGTGGAGGGCGTGGAGCCGACGCGGGTGTAAGCGAAGCTGAACTCGCAGATGTCCAGACCTCTGAGCAGAACGAGTTCGTTGATGCCAAGCCGTGTCAGCTCGTTCTCCACGCGGGTGACGTAGAAGTCACGCGCCGTCGCGTCATGGGGATCGATATCGCAGACCTCGGGATTGAGAACCGATATCGCCGGCAGGCTCGGATCCGTCCCTTGGTTGTCGATGACTTCGGACCGCAGGGAAGCGTGCTCCACGGCTAGCCGAATGGGATTATATCGCCTGGCCCAGTCTTGGCTTCGTTCGACTTGGAGGGAAAGGACCTGAGATTGCTGATGTTGCGTCGCAATCAGGCCATTCGCTTCGTACTCGTCCCGCTTGTCATTCAGCTGTTGTTCCATCGTCTGCTTCATCTCAGCCGGGACCACCTCAAGTATCGCCAGCAACTGCTCATAATTCTTTGCTTCGGAAGTGCGGCCGTTCTCTTTTAGTTGCCGGATGACCTCTTGATGCGTGAGTGGCGTGTCGGGGAAATCGTAAATCTTCATAAGCCGGGCTATCAGTTCCGAGCGGCGGGCCGCGCTAAGCAGCGTTGTCACCTCGATATCCCGGAACAGGATAAAATTGTCGGTCTGAGGATAGAAGACCGATGAGGCGCGGTACGACACAGGCAGCATGTTCCATTCCTTGGGAAGGTTGCCGTGGCCGGTATCCATGCGAGGTTTGAGAAGCTCAAGCGTTTGACGGTCGGCCTGCACGACGTCCTTCGGTGCCAGACACTTTACACACTGGAACTTCCAGTCGCTGAAGAACGGCGAGGACTTCGTGATGAGCTGGTACTCGTCGTGACCGCAATTTTGACACTTCCTGACTTGATTGACTCTGCCGTCCGACCCCATCACCCAGCGATGGGGGCTAAGGCCGCAGTAGTTGCCTGACCAGTGGGCAAAGATGACATCGATCTGGCGCCAGTTGTGGCGATGCGACTCCGAGGGCTGGCAATCCTCGCGCTTTTCAATCTGTGGCCAGCGACGGTGAAGGTCCTCTATATCGTCGAACTCCGTGAGACGGCCACAGTCGGAGCAGACGAAGACGAGAGGATCGGGTACGAATCCAACCCTGCTCGGTTGATTGATGACGAACTTGCCGGGATCGACCAGCGGCTTCTTGTTGTAATCCAGAAAGGCATCGTCAAGACACTGCTCGGGCAACACCTCGGGATGCATGCGACAATGCGTGGCGCGCTCAAACCAGCTTTCGACAAACTCGCTGAGGTGCTCGAATAGCTGCTTCTGAACCGCCGGGGATGATGGGGTGTAAGGCGCGGAAAGAGGAACGGCTACACAGCAGCCGAGCCCACCTTCGTAGGTGAATAGTGCACCGGGGGCATAGGAAGTGGCTATCTGCGTGCGTGATCGATGCATTGCGTGTCAGCCCTCCCCGTCTTCGCTGTCAAGTTCGCTGACACGGCCGCGCTGGCGCCTGACGATACGGAGCGCCTCTGCAATCAGCAGTTTCTCGTCATCTCCCTTGAGGTGGTGCGAACCGAACGGCCGGACCGCGACGAACCGCCCTGCCTGGTCGATATCGCGCAGCGACATCATCGGGCGCTGTCCGACAGGGGCGCCATCCCAATATTCACTCAACCTCGTGGTCCCGTACTGGGTGCGGAACTCGTCAGTCAATTGCTTGGCCAGATTGCGGATGCGGTCGTCGTAGTACTCCGGATGAGGAGCAGAACCCAACCTGCTGACGCCGCGACCCGGAACGCCAAGGGCGAGGATGGCAAATTCCTCGAAGTCCTTTGCGGCACCGGGCAAGTCGTTTCCCGAAAAGAGGCGATGTAGGTCATTGACGGTTTCAAAGGCAGGCGCACCGTCTTTGTCCTTGTCTGGTCGTTCCAAGAACAGTTTCTGTTCGGCCCATCCGCAAAGCCACGCCTGGAACAGGCTGGTTAAGACGCGGTCATGTGCGCTCGCCGCCCATCGGGTGATCGCCGGTGGTGCGATCATCCTTTCCAAGAAACGATGGAACACATCATGGGTCTCGACGATGTAACGGTCGCGGCGAGCCTGAGGCGTGGGTATCAGCATGCTGAAACCGACGTGCATGCGCCCTACGCGGGACGACGCCTGAATGAACTCTGCTATGTCGTTCGGCATTCCGGCGAAGAACATCGCATTGAACTTGTCCACGTCCACGCCGTGCGAAATGGCAGACGTCGCGACGATGTTCCGTAGGGATTGCTCCAAATCGGGGAAGGGCTCGCCGGGCCTATGAGTCCCCTCGGCCTCGCGCATGATTTCCTGTATCTGCGCGACATCGACGCCACCTGAAATCAGCCGCGTATGGAGCTGGGAGAGCCTGCGGCCAGACCGGTGGTGAATTTTTGCGACTTCCTCGCCGAACGCATCAATAATCTGGTCGCCGCCTTTCTTGTTCGTCACATAGGTCAGCGAAATCCGCATCAAGTCCACAAGCGTTGGCAGAATGGCTGGATCGCCGTCCGCGCAAGCCCGGATCGCTTGCGCGTGAAAGGCGATTAATGGGGTTCCGGGACTGAGTGCGCCCAGCAAGCTCTGTACAGCTGTATCTCGGCGGGTATCATCGAGAAGGTCCTGCCAGAGCTCCGTGATCGCCAAGTGGTAGGCAGCAAGGACCGATACTGTCGTCACAGTATGATTGCGCCCGTTCGTCATGATTGAGGCATATATGCGCATCCAGGGCGCTTCGATCTCGGGTGCGCGCGGGCTGTTTCCGGCCAGACCGCGGCGGGCCGGATCGGTCGGAATCGCCGGGACGGCGTAGAAGGACCTGTAGATGGACGTGCCCGGATAAGGGAAATGCATATGACGTCGCTGATAAAGCGCCCCGAATTGTTGCTGCGGGACGCTGACCGTGGCTGTGGCCGCTACGACTTTGGGAAGGCGTAGGGGCCTGGCGCCGAATGGGCTACGGGCCACGCGGTCGCCCAGAAGATCGGATGCCCGGACGAACAACTGCTCCAGCATGGTTTCAAACAGGCCAGCGAATGTGCCGAGGCTTTCTTCGAGCAGGTGGGCCTCGTCCTGGACGATCAGCGAAGGAAAGGGATCGCAGAAAACCTCGCGCCCGTTTTGATAGGCCGGCGCGAGCGGCTCGCAGTTGCTGGCAGCCGGGCCTTCTTTCAGCATTTTCCGTGTCGGCATGACGAAGCGCCCCGTGTCGCGCTCCTGCCACCGCGCGAGGCCGAACATCCCCATGACTCTGTTGATCGTGGCGGGGTGCTGGCCGATCAGGGCGAGCTTGTCGATAACTCCCAAGAGCACCGCCGGCGCGTGCCTGTAGATGTCACGGTCTACGATGAGGAAGGGTAGCGGGCTGATCTTCGTCTGCGCGTTCCATCGGCAGTCATTGTTAAAGCAGAATATGGCGATTTCATCGGCGGTCGCGCAGGATATCCGGCGCAGCCCCGTCTCCTTTTTGCAGAGCGGACACGTCGGG
>JAKASH010000267.1 GCA_021828225.1 Acidobacteriota bacterium
GTCCGATATAAAGCGGGGTTGTCTGCCAGGGGAGAACGCACTCCATCCACGGATGCGCGTATTCCCAGAACCCTCCGCGCTTCCAGATTGCAAACAGGGGATCAAGGCGCCCGAAGAAATCGATGATGTTCCCTTCTTCGGTATGAACATGCTTGTAAAACTTGAGGCCGTGCAGCCTTTCGTTGCTCGGAGAGGTTAACTTACCGTCAATCTCAATCGTGGCGTGCAGCGGATAGAACCACTCGGCAAATGCCTGCCGGGTGTCTCCGACCTGCTTGAATCCCTGCGGACATGGGACACACCATGATTCGAGGAAATCGAATCTTTCGTCCGTCATCACCACCTTCAGGTCATCAAGGAGAACCTGCAGATCGTCATAAAGCAGGTAGTAGGAACGGAATCGCGGCAAGTGAGTACGAATCTTCAGGGTGGCGCTGGTGATGACACCGAACTGGCCCATACCCGCCCTGACAGCGTCGAACAACTCTTTGTTCTGCTGATCCGAGCAAGGCACAATTTCTCCTTCGCCCGTCACCACTTCGAGTTCCTGGCAGTTATCAGCCTGAGTTCCGTACCGCCAGGAGGCTACACCTAACCCCGCGCTCGAGAGCGTGCCGCCAATCGTCACATCCAGATTGTTGGTGAGCACAAGCGGCGACAAACGCTGCGGAGCAAGGTGTCGCACAAGCTCCCGCCACTTCAGTCCAGATTGGCAATGGACGGTGCCTTTGCCCGGATCGACCTCCGAAATGCCATTCAGCGAGGACATATCCAGCACGATCTGGTCGGAGAGAGACTGTCCGGTCTGAGAATGCCCGCCGCCTCGCGTTGAAACCGAAAGGCTGTTGCGAACCGCAAACTTGATGATGTTCGCAACGTCCTGGCTCGACGCAGGCCGAACCACCGCCGTCGGTTTCCGCACGACAATGCCGCCAAAATCCTTGGACACTTCTTCGCGTGACGCATCGTCCACAAGAACCTGCCCAGTGACTTCTCGTGCCAACTCGGCAGTCCAGCTCATTCTTTAACCTCCTGAAAACGTTTCAACAAATTGAACGCTACGGATGGCAACCTGATCCTTGAAACTATCACAGAGAACACATCAGCCACAATCCTGCTCTGCTTGCCGAAAGGAATGCGCTTACCGGAGAATCCTCGCCATCGCCGTAAAAAACACGCCTTCATAAATGCCCACCCGGGGACCGAGGCCGTATTACTGTATGGTAAAGTAGAGTTTGGACCTTCCCACATTTGATGATTTCATCGTATCCGGTGGGTGGGATGACGCGGACGGGGCAAGAGCTTGTTTACCTGCTTTTCATCATGTAAGATTTCCCGTTACAACAAATTGTAACAAAAAACAAAGCGATACGACCTGCGGGAGGTGTGAATTTGGCAGAAGCGCCAAAATACGATGTTGCGGTGATTGGAAGCGGTCCCGGTGGATACGTGGGAGCGATTCGAGCCGGCCAACTGGGGCTGAAAACGGTCTTGATCGAAAAAGATAATAAGTTCGGCGGAACGTGTCTCCACGTCGGATGCATCCCCACCAAGGATCTGCTTCTGAACGCTGAGGTCTACGACTATTTTAAGAACGCTCACGAATTCGGCATTGAGTGCAAGGAATTTTCAATCGACTGGTCCGTTGTTCAGGCGCGGCAGAACAAAGTGGTCACCAAGTTGGCCAAGGGAGTTGAATTCCTGCTGAAGAAGAACAAGGTCGAAATCGTACAAGGCTTCGGGCAACTGGCAGGACCAGGCCGCATCACCGTCACGGATTCGAACAAGAAGACCCATGAAATTCAGGCGAAGAACATTGTCCTGGCTACGGGTTCGGAAGCCAAGATGCTTCCAGGCCTTGAATCAGATGCCAAAACGATCCTGACAAATAGGGAAATCCTCAGCCTGAAGAAGATCCCCAAATCCATGGTGGTGATCGGTTCGGGTGCAGTTGGTGTGGAATTCGGCTCCATTTTCCACCGGTTCGGAACCGAGGTCACCATCATCGAGATGTTGCCGCGCGTGGTTCCGCTGGAAGACGAAGAGGTGTCAGCCCAGCTCGAGAAGTCATTCAAAAAGCGGGGCTTGGCCGTTCACACCCAGGCCAAGGTGGAGAAAGTGGCAAAGACAGCCAAAGGCGTGACCATTGAATTTACGGACGCCCAGGGCAAAGCCCACAAACTCGAAGCCGAGACGTGCCTGGTGGCCGTCGGACGCGCCCCGAACACTGAGAACATCGGTCTTGAAAAGACCCGCGTCAGGCTGGAAAGAGGATTTGTCAAAGTTGATCCCTACATGCGCACGGACGAGCCCGGCGTTTATGCGATTGGCGACATCGTTGCCGGAAGTCCTTTACTTGCTCACGTCGGATCGATGGAAGGCATTGTCGCCGTAACGCACGCCGCAGGCAAACCGACCGAACCCATCAATTATCGGCAGGTTCCAAACTGCACTTATTGCGAGCCGGAAATCTCCAGCGTGGGGCTGACGGAGCGCCAAGCTAGCGAGAGCGGATACAACGTGAAGGTTGGCAAGTTTCCCTTCGCCGGAAACAGCAAAGCCGCCATCCTGGGTTCGCCGGAAGGCTTTGTCAAGATTGTCAGCGACGAACGCTACGGCGAAATTTTAGGGGTCCATATGATTGGGCCTCGCGTCACCGAAATGATTGCAGAGGCTGTCGTGGTCATGCGCCTGGAAGGAACGGTTGAGGATCTGGAGCATACAATCCATCCGCATCCCACGCTTACAGAGGCTGTACCTGAAGCCGCCCATGCAGTCTACGGGATGGCGATCCACATTTAGCTGGAACCGCCAGCGGCGCGGATTGGCACTGATGTTCGGCTTTCAGCCAGTCAGTGGCCGCTGCTTGTCTAATGATCTGTCAGGTCGAATTACCGGGTGTTGTCGGTTATAGCGAAGGCTTGCGCCTTCAGCATGAGCGGGTAGTTGCGCGAAAGGCAGGAGCGATCTCCGACACGCTGCTTCTGCTGGAGCATCCGTCCGTTTATACCCTGGGGCGCAACGCGAAGCGCGAAAATATTCTCTTTTCTCCGGAACGGCTACGGCAACTGGGTGCGGAGCTTTTTGAGACTGACCGCGGAGGTGATGTAACCTACCATGGACCGGGCCAACTGGTCGGCTATCCGATCCTCGACCTTACCCAGCACAGGAGAGACCTTTCCTGGTATATGCACTCGCTTGAGGAGGTCTTCATTCGGGTAACTGAGGAATTTGGAATTCAGGCGGTACGGGTTGCCGGCGCGCGCGGAGTCTGGATCGGCAATGACAAGTTGGTAGCCATGGGTGTGCACGTCTCCCGATGGGTGACCTCTCACGGCTTCGCCTTCAACGTCAACACCGATCTCCGGTTTTTCGATTGGATTGTGCCTTGCGGTCTGCACAATAAGGGAGTGACATCCCTTGAGAAGCTCCGGGGGCAGGCGGTCCCCATGGATACTGTGACTGAATACGTCATTCGCCACTTCGGCAGGGTATTTGGGATGGAGATGAAATGGCCCGAGCAGTTGCCATCTCCCTCTTCCTGGCAGGCGAGTACAATTCCCCTGTAAAATCCAAAATAGCTGAACGAGCGCGAAACGGCTCAAGTCCGGCAACCCCCGGGCAGAAGAGGCAGCTCCGTTCCATGCTGACAGGCTTGGAACAAATATTCCGCCTCCGGTGGTCATCCTCGAGGCCGGCGTCCGTCTTGATCGCGACGGCTTCAGGCCGTTGACCTCCTAACACTGTTGCCGTACGATGGGCAGTGCGTGCTCCGAAGCACCGCGAGGATACTGATGCCTATGAATGTCATGATGCCCCAAATGGGGGAAAGCGTCGCCGAAGGGACCATCACCAAATGGTTGAAAAAGCCCGGAGATCAGGTCGAGCGCGACGAACCGCTGTTTGAAATCACCACGGACAAGGTGGACGCCGAAATTCCATCTCCGGCCTCGGGAGTTCTATCAAAGATCCTGGCGGCTGAGAACGAAACCGTTCCTGTTAATACGGTGGTGGCCATTATCGCTGGGCAGGGCCCAGACGAAACAGCAGCGGCGGGGCCGGCAGCGCCGGAGGTTCAGGCCGCACCCACAAGAGCTTCCAGACAGGCAAGAGAAGAGACCCATCCTCCCGCGGAAACGGCACGACCATCTACGGGCCGCCCTGGCGAGAAGGTCCGCTCTTCGCCTTTGGTCCGGCGGATTGCCCGCGAGCACAACATAGACCTCACTCAGGTCAGTGGGACGGGGCTTGGAGGGAGGATCAGCAAGAAGGACATTCTCGCATTCCTAGATCAGCAAGAAACAGCGGTTGCTGAAGCTCAGGCCTCGAAACCTGAAGCGCCGCGGCATCCCAGTGCAGCGCCGCCACCCCCATCGTATGCACAGACAATTACCTTCACGGGCCCGACCTACGTCGCTGCCATGACGCCCCAGCGGCGCCAGATCGCCGAACACATGATCACCAGCAAGAAAACGTCAGCGCACGCAACAACCGTGTTCGAAGTTGACATGTCCCGCATCGTCGAAGTTCGAGGGCAAATGGGCCAGGAGTTTGAGCGGCGCCAGGGCCTGAAACTGACCTACACTCCGTTTGTTGCCCGTGCCGCCGTCGAGGCGATCAAACTTTTCCCGATCTTCAACTCTTCGGTGGAGGGCACAACCATCATTTACAAGCAGGCGATCAATCTGGGAATAGCTGTAGCGCTGGAAACGGGGTTGATTGTGCCTGTGATCAAACATGCCGAAGAGAAAAACTTCCTGGGGATGGCTCGCGCCGTTCAGGACCTTGCAGAACGTGCGCGCTCCAAACATCTGAACGTTGAGGAAGTACAGGAAGGCACTTTTACCCTGACGAATCCCGGCATCTTCGGCGGCCTGTTCGGAACGCCGATCATCAACCAGCCTCAGGTTGCCATCCTTGGAGTCGGAGTGATCGAAAAACGGCCAGTCATCCGAAACGATGCGATTGCGATTCGCTCAATGGCCTATCTGATGCTGAGTTTCGACCACAGAATCATCGATGGCGCTGTCGCGGATCAGTTTATGGCGTTCCTGAAGCATAGCCTGGAGAACTGGCAGGAACCGGTCCTTTAGCGGAACAGCGTACGGGACTCGTCAGCCACAAAGCTTACTGGGATTGAGGACTTGTCAGGCGGTCAACCAGGCTGTCCAAGTCCTCCCGGCACGACGCGGCATCGAAGCCTTGCTGTTTCATTTGAGGAAGGAAGCGGGCCAGGTTCTGGGCGAAAAATTTTTTGCCTCGATCCGGCTGGCCCAGCACGGCATACTGAGCAGCAAGTGTCTGCAATAGCCCGAGCGAGGGCCTTTTTTCCCGGGACCACTTGGCCAGGTTTTCTCGAAGGGCCCCTTGAAGGAAATCTGTAAATTTCGAGGTTTCGTCTTTGTATTGTCCGTCAGAATAAGAGTAAACAGAAATGACATCAGCGGCAT
>JAKASH010000268.1 GCA_021828225.1 Acidobacteriota bacterium
AGCCCTAGGTGCCGGACATATCTGCTTGACAATGTCGAAAGGGTCAAATAGGATTCTAACTTTGCTCTTTCTTTGGACGAAACCCTGGCCGTTTTCTCTTCCGACCGGGTTTGGGCAGGGCGTCCAGCAATCCACGAAAGGCTAACGGTGGTTGAAGCATATGAACAACAAGTTCTACACACTGCTCATTTCACCTGGCGCCCATGGTAGGGTTCGCAAAGTCCAACTGCCCTTTTACTTTGTCCCTGTCATCCTGGGCCTGAGTGTAATTGGAATCGTGATGCTGGCAGGTCTTGCAACCAGCTACGCGAGGATGCTCGTCAAGGTATCGAACTACAATACAGTCCGAAGTGAGCGCGAGGCTTTGAAGAAGCAATTCCATACCCTGGAGAACAAAGTCAGCAGCGCTGACGTGAAGCTGAATTCGCTTCAAACCCTTGCCGCTGAGGTCGCGGTAACCTACGGGTTTGGGAATGGACGACACCCGCGGATTGCCCCGGACCTGCTGAGCCTCGCCAATCAATCCAATGCGACCGCCGGTACCAACTACAACGCGTCGCTCTATGCTCTGGGCGCGATGAAGACGGTGAGTCTTGACGGAGTGAACCGTCCACTCGGGCCAAGCACCTTTCCGGGCATGCTGGATGATCCCGACGCGATTCCGTCGATCTGGCCCGTACGAGGAAGGGTGACCGCGGGATTCGGCGAGCGAATGGATCCGTTCAGCGGCGAGGAGGCTTTTCACCCGGGCGTCGACATCGCCGATCCCTACGGAACAGACGTTGTGGCGACCGGCGACGGTCTGGTGATTGAGGCCGAGCCCGATGCCGGCTATGGGAGAAGCATCCTGATCGATAACGGCGATGGAATCACGACTCGTTACGCACATCTCAGCAGAATGTTTGTGGTGGTTGGCGAGCAAGTCAAGCAGGGCGAGATTATCGGCGCCATCGGCATGAGCGGCCGAACGACCGGCCCGCACCTCCACTACGAAGTTCGAATCCATGGCATTCCTGTAAATCCGGACCGGTTCCTGCCCGGATAAGCCAGAGAGCCGGGCGCATACAAAAGCCCACCCCATCCCTTCGAATCCTGGCTACGCCGCCGTTCCTCCTTTCCATCAGCAATGGGCCATTTTGGCCTGCGGCGAGCAATGTTAATTTTCGGCGGTGAACCCTCATCTCCGCCGGCCGAGTGCCGGCAACGCATAGAACAATCGAAAATTGGGCCATAATTGCCTATTTTACCGAAAACGTGATTGACAGACGGGTTGCAACTCGCGCATCATTATAGACAGGACTTATATGAATGGGCGCTGATTTGCGATCTGAGGCTTCGGCCAATTCGTGCCGCCTGTTAGTACGAAAGAAACCTGGCCCAGCAGAAATCACTCAATATGTGGTGGGGGGCGTCGAAATTGGCCAGCAAATCGTAGTGTTGGCCGGTCCCGCCTGGCTGAAGGAGCTTGCCCGCATCCTGAACGAGAACGGGCTGCGTCCTGAGACCCTTCTTCGGAACGGCCGGCTGGTCTTCCTGACCGCTCCAGACTGCCTGTCGCGTTTCCTAAAGCTGGACAACCCCTGCAAACGGCCCGTTATCCGGCGCAACGGATCGCTCGTGCGCTGGATCTCAGACTGGTCATGGGCCTACCAGAATGGGTCCGATCCAACGACTGTCCTTCAATACCAGCGCCGAATCCACAACTGCATTCACCAGGTTGCTGCCATGTCGGTCTGCACGGTCCATTGCGAGGAGATGGAACGCAGTTCCATGCTGGCCGTCCTGGTCCAGCATCGGCGCGCCACTCGTGCCGCCGACCATCTCGCGTGAGCCTCCTTTCCACTGCGTAAGATTCAAACGATTTCCAAAGGTAAATCCTGGTGCGAAGCCGTCTCCGGACAGTCTGGTTCCGCCGGTGGTCAATGGTACCGGCCCGTGTAGCTGGTAGGATTCTGCGGTACCGTTGTGCAGCCTGAATCGGCGTAACCGCACTCCCATCCCGAAAAATTATCCAAGGTCAAGATCCCGGAGCCGGAGTTGGGAGCCAGGGGCAACGCCAGCACAAAGTAGTTTCCCGGCGGAATTCCAATCAGCTTGTAGGTGCCGTCAGAACTTGTCAGCCCGTCTGTCACTACGTTCCCGGTGCTGGCGTTCACGGCAACCACATGCGCGGCAAAAATTCCTGACCCGCTCAGGCTGACCGTTCCGGAAATCACACCGGTTGCCGTGCTGAAGATCCCTGTACAATTGCCGGTAATCGAAGTGCAGGGATACAGGTAAGAGATCCCGATCGCGTCGTCCGCCGATAGAGTGAGTTGCTGGCCCGCCGACGTTGTGTCTCCAAAGGGAAACATGACGGCATGGGCGATTCCACTGTGATCGAGGCCCAGCGAGTGGCCCTCTTCATGCGTGGCGACCGATTGCAGGCTGAAGCTGCCGGAGGGCGGGGTTGACGAGGTTGAGAAGCTAATGTTGGGATTGAATTCAATGTCGGCATCGGCCATGCAATCATCAAGATCACAGGTCTTGGTAACCCCACCGCAATTGTACTGAAATGAACCGGACGTTCCGGCCGGCCGGGTGACCGTGGCAACCTGCGTAAAGGCAATGGTGCCGGTCGGGAAGTCGCTGCTGCTGGTATCAGAAAATCCGATAACGTTCTGGCAGTCGGCCGCGTTGGGGCTGGTCAGCGCGGAAGAGCCGGCGTACTGCACGGTGAGGTCTGTCAGCGTCTGGCCCGAAACCTTGGCGCTGGTCCATGTGGTGAACCCAGCCGCCAAAGTCTGCTGAATGCAAGTCGCCAGGGAGCCGCTGCATCCCGAGACGTTGTTGCTGGGCACGGAAGCGTTCAGCAGCCACTCAACGGGCAGAGTGGCCCAGCGAGGCACCACCGGCACAGGCGCCTGGATCGTGCCCAGGTTGTCCTGAAAGGTGTTGTAGCCAAACAGCAGGGCAGCAGAAAGCATGATGGCCAGGGCGCCGAGACCCATCGCGATCCGTCTTGCCCCACCGCCGGAGTGCTTGTGCCTCATCGCGCTCACCTCGCCTCCACGACCAGGGTCTGGCCCTTAAGGCTTCCTGAAACCTCGCTGCTGCCGGAGAGATGCACCTGCCGTCCTCGAACCGAAACGGAATTCCAATAGATTTTCCATTTTGATCCTTGCCGCTGCGCGGCGCCCACAACCTGGCTGCCGGCAGGAATGACGACGGACTCGCTCGGAAACAGGTCCGAGGTCGTGCGCGCGATCACCACGGCCTGCCCCGTGCCGCGAAATTCGGTTGAGCCAATCACCACCGGTATCGCGGTTCCTGCCGGAATGACGATGGGAGCCGCAAGAGCGCCCGAGATCGTCATCTGGAATTCGCCAAGCGTAGGAGACTGGCTGAGCGTCCTGGAGGTGCTTCCGGTATTGAGAGCTCCCAGCGGAAGAACGATGCGCTTTTGCGCACCGTTCCTTTCCCGGTAGACGCGAAAGGCTCCCTGCATCATGCCCACCATGTGGTAGGTCTGCACCTTTCCGGCCACCGGCTCCAGGAAGAGGATATATTGCGCCTGCGGCCTCAGGAAGGCGGTTCCGGGCACGTGGACGTGGAAATTGCCGATAGTGCCTCCCAGTTGCTCGATGGTCAGGGTGGAAGGCGGCTGGCCTTTCAGGGCCTTTTCAAGCTGCACGGTCGAATAAGTCATGATGCGCGTGTGGCTCGGGTTCCAGCGTGCCTCCTGGGACACCACTTGCCCCTGAACGATTGTGCTGGAGGCCTGCGCAAGCTGGCTGAGGCTCATCCGGACCAGCGTGGTGGCGGTGGCCGACGACGCCAGCCAGAGCCCTGTGGCAACCGCCAGAATAGAAGTACGAAGATTCATTTTGATTGACTCACTATTTAACCAGGATTGCCCCCGCGAATGACGTGAGCTCGTTTCCGGCGTTTCTCACCACCAGATCCCGGGGTCCGGGCACCGCCGTGGGGCTCACCACAATCTGGAAATACACCGCCGGTGTGCCGTCATTCGCAGGCTGAAAGTTGCTGCTGGCCGGTTGCGTCACCACCACATCGCTACCGCTCACGGCGTAGTTTGTACCGGGCAGGATTCCCAAACCCGCCACGAACAGGTAAGTGGTTTGTCCAGGTGAAATGTCGGTACCCGTGCTGCCGCCTGAACAGTCGAGCGTGTTAGCGGCCGTCGTGCTCGATACGCACTGGCCAACCGCCAGGATTGAAAGTCCGGAGAGCGTCACCGTAGCGGAGGCAGACTTCGAAGTATCCGCCTGGCTGGTAGCGGCCACCGTTACGGAAGTAACCGAGTTCAGAGGCGGCACAGAAATGTTGACGTTCGAAGTGGTATTGCCGGCGGTCACCGTAATACTGTTGGCGGCGGGTTCCGCGGGCACCGATGTGGCCGCGGGCGCGGTATAGAGTCCGGCACTTGAGATGGCGCCGATCTGGGTGCTGCTACTGCTGGTGGCGCTCGTCACGCTCCAGGTGACAGCGGTATTGGCCGAGCCGGTCACGGTAGCCGCAAACTGTTGCGTAGCTCCGTAGCCTACTGTAGAACTGGTGGGAGAGATCGCAACCGTCACGTTCGACGCCGGCGGAGGGGTTGGACTGCTGCTGCCTCCTCCGCACCCCGCCGCGCCAAGCGCAAGAAGCAATACCACTCCCATCCCCGCTATTCTTGCGTATTTCATAGCCTCATCGCACTGTGCGCCCGTCCACCGGGGCTCAACAATTCGACTCTCCGCAAACTCAAAAGGTTGCAATGCAATGCGCCCACGACCCTGGGCGCCACAGTGTGCGTTTCAGGGAGAGGATCTGCCGGGATCTTTTGTTCTAACCTGAATTCACATGGGCGAGGCAGGGCTTTCCGCGTGGGACAGGATCGCATCCGAGTGTGCAGAAAGGTTTGTACATTGTCCGGTTTGTTTCCGGTTCGTTTTTTTGCGTATCTTTGTTTTCAACAACCTGGCCCGCTTCGTTTTCCGGTTCGTTTCCGGTTCGTTTTTAGGGCCGATTCTTTATTTTCAACAACTTCGGTAGCTTTGTTTCCGGTTCGTTTCCGGTTCGTTTTTTTCGCGTATCTTTGTTTTCAACAACCTGGCCCGCTTCGTTTTCCGGTTCGTTTCCGGTTCGTTTTTAGGGCCGATTCTTTATTTTCAACAACTTCGGTAGCTTTGTTTCCGGTTCGTTTCCGGTTCGTTTTTTTGGCTCAGCGTTTATTTTCAACAACTTCCCCGGTTCGTTTTTTAAAAAAAGAATTCTTTTTTCTGTTTTGACCGTGCAAAACGGCTTTGCAACGCCATTTTTTGAGAGCTTCCTCGCCACATTGTAGGCTATCCATGGCATCTTCGCGATTTCGCCTTTCTGGCCTCTGCCGCGCAACGCTCGCTGTCTAACGTTGCGGTTCTTGCCCTGATTCCCTCGCAAGACCCGCAGGGCCGAAGAACGGA
>JAKASH010000269.1 GCA_021828225.1 Acidobacteriota bacterium
GTTCCCGGCTTGGGGAATAGTTCGTTCGCGAGTATGGGTGGTGCGCGCCATAAGCTTCAGAGGGGAGTAAGATAACCGTAAATTCGATGGGAATCAATCCCGGATAATGCGTCCGTCACGCATCCGAACGATGCGGTCAGCGACTGAGGCGGCCTCGGCATCATGTGTGATCATCAGGATTGTTTGACGGAAGTCGCGGTTCAGGGTTCGCATCATGGTCAGCACAACCTGAGAGTTCTCGCTGTCAAGATTGCCGGTTGGCTCGTCCGCCAGCAGCAGCTTCGGCTCACAAACCACCGCGCGCGCAATGGCCACGCGTTGCTGCTCGCCGCCTGAAAGCGCGTAAGGCTTGTGGCCCAGCTTATCTTTGATTCCCAGCATCTCGGTTACCGCTTCGAAACGATGGGGATTGAATCCGTCGC
The DNA here is from genome assembly GCA_021828225.1 of Acidobacteriota bacterium. Next base: position 423 of record JAKASH010000269.1, read on the forward strand.
CTTGAATGTGCTGGGCAATGGCAATGTTGTCGCGAGCCGTCAGCGTGGGCAACAGATTATACCTTTGGAAAACGAAACCGATTTTGTGCCGGCGAAACTTCGTGCGCTCGGCGTCCTTCATATAAGAGAAATCGTTACCATCCACCAAAACTTTACCACTGGTTGGAGGGGTTAAGCCTCCCAGGATATGGAGCAGAGTGGATTTGCCGCAGCCGGACGGTCCCACGACCGCAAGAAATTCGCCTTCTTGCACGGACAGATCGACCCCTCGCAAGGCCGCTACATCCACCTTTCCAATGCGGTAGATCTTCTTGAGGTTTTCAGTCGAGATAATCGGTTCCATGCTACCTATGTGCCGTGCGGGTTGCACCCCGTTTGCACTTGTCGTCAAAAAAATCGAGCTCAAGAGCATCCAAGGCCCCGTTATTCGTAAGCGAGCGAGTCGACAGGGTCAAGCCGAGCCGCCCTGATGGCAGGATAAAAGGCGCCTAACAGGGAACCTCCCAACGCCAGCAAACCCGCCCACAACGCCCAGTGCAAAGTCAGCTCAACCGGCAAGGTGGGGAAGGTCGCGATGATAAATTTCCTCGCCGTCCACGTTCCCGCATATCCGGCGATTATGCCCAAGATGCTGAGCAAGGACGCTTCCCAAAGTATCACTTCTATGATATACCCTTTGCCCGCTCCAAGAGACTTTAAAATGCCGATTTCCCGCGTCCGCTCCGTGATGGTCGTGTACATCGAGAGGAAAATAACCAGGAATCCAATGCCCACGGCGACCGCAACCATGGCTGTGACGAAGGTGTTCAAGGCTGGAACATCATTCGAAGTCATCAACGACATGTATTCCTTGATGGAAAGGATCTGATTTTTGGGAAGCAGACTGCGAATGGACTCGATGACGTCCTTGGTATAGCCGGGATCGGTGCATCTGACAAAGAAAATAGAGGCTTTATCGTGCGAGCCGGTCAGGTCCTGGGCGGTCGCGAGAGGGATAAACAGCCGCGCTCCCTTGCCGTGCATGACGATGCCTGTGACGTGGAAATCGTGATTAAGGAAATTCAGCGTCTTCCCCACCGTTACGTCTTTTGCCTTCGCGTACAAGTCGTCCACCATAATGCTGTAGGGGCCGGTAAAAGGCCCTCCATGTAAGTAGACAAAGCCTCCGCTGACGCTGTTAAAGCTTGCCATATCAATCCCATAGATCAGATCGACTCTTCCCTGCGTGTTCAACAGACATAAAACCGGCGCCACAGCCAGGACGTGAGGGATTTCCGCCAGCCGGTCGGCGATCTTGACGGGCATTGGCGCCTGCGTCATCCCCAAAAACAATGAAGCGCCCGACGGTTGCACCATGATGTCCGCTCCGACCCCTTCAACCCGTTTGGCGCTCTCGTGCAGCATGCCGTGCGTCATTCCCACCACTAACATGACCATCCCGACCTCAATCGCCACAGCCAGGATGCTGACCAGGGTCCGAATGGGCCGGTGCATAATATTCTCGAAAATCATCCTGTAAACCAACAGAGTTCTCCGGCTATTGGGCTCCGCCTAATTTCACTAGGGTAGCGTTGGCGGGCTTTTTCAGCACGAATTTCTCCGGCGGGATCGGCCGGTTGAACTTCGCGCTCACAATCGAGATGGATAGCGTGTATCCGTTGCTGGGGCGGCTCACCGTGATTTCGGCGGGATACTTGATCTGCTGGAAGTCGCGATAATTCGCGTATTGGACACTCTCCAAAAGCGAACCTCCAGGCCCGTAAAGAGCGAGCCGCGAAATTCTCAGATCTGACCGGTCAAACCAGATCTTTCGGCTTAATTCCAGTTGGCCGGCTTTATTCGGCTCGACGACCGTCAGAATATAATACTGATGAGCAGGCGTTTGGGTTTCCTCCACAAAAACTTTTTCCACAGCCTGATTGACCGGGGGAACCAGCAAGGCGCTCAGGATATGTTGCGGCCGGAGGTTCTCCAGGGAATTTTTGACGGGCCCTTGATAAGTCGTTTCGCCGACGATGAATTTATTCTTTGGCGGAATGTAAACGCGGAACTCCTGCGCATTGGAAACCATGTCAAAGATTTCAGTCTTGACCACCGGCGCTTGCCCGATCATTCGAATCATGGAGGGCTTTTTGACCAGGATGAAACCGCCCACATCATGATACTGGTTGATGACGCCGGAATACGCTGAACCGGTCGCCGCCTTGAAGTCCACCGTTGCCTCGATTGTGTCGATCCTTTCGCTCCATGCGTCAACATCCCTTACTAACTCGGCGACGGAAGCTTGTTTCGGAGGGCCTGCCGGTTGTTGAGGTAGAGAAACTTGAACCGTCCGCTTGATAGCACAACTACACCCTCCCGCTACCACAGCGAGAAGGGTTAACCTAGCAGCCCAGCGGCCGGCTTTCAGCAGGAAATTCGCGCGTAAGTTGCACAACTTTTTAATCTAGCAAAGCGCGGTTTATCTGTCAATTTCGGTCTTCTCCCCAAGAATCGAGATTGAGGGGTGCAGTGGCTTCGGGGGGGGCAGTGGGAGTTCGGGTCGCCGCGCCGCGACGGTCGATCTGCCGCCCCCCTACGGAGGTCGGCCCCGTGGTCGGGCGCTCCGCCGGTTTTCAGGACACCCGATTCACCGCCCGGCGACACTCCTCGCTCGCCGCTCGGTTTCCGCTCTTTCGACCCCCTCGGTTCGGTCAGTTCCCCAGCCCGGCGCAACCGGCCCGAGCCGATTCCAATAAACGCCACTTCTCCAGGTCGGCTTTGACTTGCAGCACCCAGCCGCGCGCGTGCCGCACCAACTTCGCCGCCAGCCGATCGAGTTTCCAGCGCAGCGTCGCCACGGTCACCGTGCGATACGATTCCGGCAGCCCGCGCCGCTTCAGCCGCTCCGCCAAGTTGTAGGCCAGCACGCCAATCGCAAAGTACAGGGCGTTGGCCTCGAACTCCCCGCAGGGCATCTGCTCCATGCCCAAGCCCGCCTTCAGTTCCTTATGCCAGTTTTCGCATTGACCGCGCTGGTTGTGCCGCCGGATCGCCGCGCTGGCCGGCTCCTCGCGAGGGGTCGCCACGGCGTGATAACAGTACCGCTCGGCTTCAAACAAGTTGGGCTGCGGGTTCGGCCAGCGCAGCACGATCAGCCGGAAGGCTTGCTCCGTGCCCCCCATCGTGTGCACCGTCTCAGCGATCTCGCGGTCGGTCGCCAAGCCCTCGGCGGTGCGGTAGGGCTTCCAAGCGGTCTCCGGCCGATGCGCGATCTCGCGCCGTACCGCCTGATCCAAGTCCGCTGTGATCGTAAAGCTCCGTCCCGCCTGGCTGTATTGATTGATCACCGCCGCCGGGTAGGCCGCGCTCTCGCTGCGAAAATAAATCCGCTTGCCCTCCGGCAGCGCGGCTTCGCACTGCCGGGCAAACTCCCCAATCCCGGCCCCCGGACTCGGGCTGCCTTCGCCAAATTCGTGCCCCACGCACCAACCCTTCCCGTAACCCACCAACGGCCTGTAGCCTTTCACCTGCTGGTACGTCCACTGCGCTTCTTGTTTCTCCGCCTCGATCTCCGTCGCATCCACGTCCAGCGTCAAGGCTTCCGGCTCCTGGTTGAGGCATTCCGCAATCAGTTCCTGGCTGACCTGCGCGATCTCCGCAGCCCCGGTCATGCCTTGCCGGCGCAGCCAATCGCCCACCGTGCCCGCGTCCGGCACCGCCTCCAGACCCAGCCGCTCCAGCACCTCCCGCTCCCCCCGCAACTCTCGTAACTCCTCCAGTCGCCGCCCGCCCGCGTGCAGCATCCCCACCAACGGCTGAACAAACTCATCCGGCTCGTACCCTCGCCCTGACTTCGGACCTTCCAGCGCGCCGTCCACTTTCTCCCAGACTTTCAGCGCTCGCGCCATCTCCTCCAACACCACCAGCCCTCCCAAACTCGTCAGCCGCTCCGAACTCTTTTCCAGCTTGATGGGCAGAATAAACTGCGTTAGGCTCTCGCTCATCGTTCACCCTCCGGGTGCGGGTCAAAGATTTCTCTCAAAATCTCTATACCACGCATCCCGCGGGGGTGAACGACCTTTCCCACGCTCTTCCTCATCTGCCAAACGCGATTCTTGGGGCCGGGTCATGCTTGGCGCAGCCGCCGGATGAGAGATTTCTTTAGATCCGCGGCCTTTGCCGCCCGCCATGTTTTCCCCTGATGGCGGCGATAACCTTGTCGGCGCGCTACCTGCTCAAGAAGTCTTCACAGCTCGGGTTTCTGCAGGGAAGAGCCGACCCTGAAATAGTAGTTTCCCGACTGCATTTCAAGTTCCAGGCAATCATCCGCAGCCCGGGGGTTTGCAACAAGGGGATTCGGTTGGAAGCGCCCGCCGCTGAACCAGGGCTGGTTGTTCAGCGTAACGATCGGTTGCCGCCTGGAATACGGCAGCCGCAAAGTTGCCTTCGCTGCCTGAGGAACCGTCACGTAGATGTCAGTTTGATTGTCGGACTTCTGGCGTTCGTACTTAACGTGCACGTCGCCGTGCGGGGTCGGCGCCTTCCCCTCAAACGAATCAAGCCCGCCCATGCTTGGCCATATCCAGCGCGCCGTCCACCCGGAACCGTTCTTCTCTTCCTGCGGCGCTGCGGCTGATGCGCTCGGGCCATCAGTAGGCCCCGCGCCCTGTGTGGCGTTCTCAGCGGCCTGGGCGCCTGTGAGAATCACCGCACCTGCCTTCATGAAATCGCGTCTTGTGATCATCGGTTTATGCCCTTGGTTTACGGTTGTTTTCTTGAGTCCGCGGATTTCGCCTTTCGATTTATTCCTCTCCGCGCGCGTCGAGCACCGATGAAAACGCTGGCTGAGTCAAGAGGAACTCCCCGGCGCTTTGTTTCCTGTGCAGCATGCGCCGGGAGCGCAAACGGCGTAAGGATCAGCAGGCTGCGCCGTTCGCGGGCATCTTGTGTTATGCTTCCCGTCTTGCCCTGAGGGCGTCTCGCGGCTCAGGCAACACCAACTTTGAGGTTTTTTATGACTCA
>JAKASH010000270.1 GCA_021828225.1 Acidobacteriota bacterium
GAAATGAGCCTCCGGTATCCCGAAGCCCTGTCCAGGCCGATAACTTCCTCAACGTCGGGATTGGCGTCCAGCAGGTCTTGAAAACGGGAATCAATCAAAACGGAAGTACGAAGGTCGGGCCGCCATTGTTTCAACAGCCTCAGGGCGGGAGTGAGCAAGACAATGTCACCAATCGAGCGCAAGCGAATGATCAGCAGGCGCGACCCAGCGGGAAGCGAGGGCAGCAGGGAATTCGCCGGCTCGTGCTGGCTCACCGGCACTACTCCGGATCAATCTTGGCTTCGTCCACAAGCATTACCGGAATATCGTCCTGAATGGGATAGACGCGCCGGCACTGGCCGCACTTCAATCCCTGGCCGTCCGGCGTCAATGTGACAGGCGTTTTGCAAAGTGGGCAAACCAAAATATCCAACAATTCCTGGCTGACAGCCATTCAATCACCCCAACTCAAAGATCTTTCTGAATTTAGCAGACACTTCGAAGGAATTCAAGCAAAGCCGCTCATTGACGCTGCTGCGCAAATCGGCTCCCATCACGCGCGTCGAATTTCAATTCCCAGCCAACGGCTCTCCGGGCTTGATGAGACGTTGACTTCCCATACAGTCAGAATGGCTGAACCCTGGTAAACAGTTTCAAAACCCGCCTCCGACTGTGAAACGGTCTTGATCGGGACAATCCACCAGCGGCACTCGGGCCGGGCTTCGAGGACCAGCCTGATTCGCTGCCACTCATCCACCATTTCCAGCCGCGCAGCCGTGACCTCGCCGCTGAACTCGAGCGGATGTTTTTCGCCGGCGGCCAGGAAGTAGCGATCCGGGGCATTCGGTGCCAAAAGGTTGAACACCAGTTCCATTCCCAACGCCAAAGGCGCTGGATTGGCTTGATCGCTCGAAATCAGCGACTGGCATTCAACATGTACACCAGCTTCGCTGGTTCTCGCGAAGAGAATTTTGCGCGCCTCAATATCCAGGCTGGCACCGCCGCATTCATATCTCGTCTGCCGAAAAAGCTCGACAGGGTTTGCGGACCGGCTTGTTGCAACCTCCCAGCCACCTGCTACCAGGGTATTTTCTTCCTGCAGATCGAGCCGCTCGAAATCCTTCCATTGTTTCGAGGGCGAAAAAAGATAAGTCCTGAAGCAGTGCCGTGGGTAGCGATCGTAACGCAGAAGTTCGCTGAGATCCGTTTTCTCGTCTGAGGACAGTCCTTGACCGCTCTCGACCGCTGAGCGGATCTGGTGATGGTAGACCTCTGGCCGTCGCATCAGCGAATTGATGAGTTCCGTTGCGGCAGGCTTGAAGCGCAGACTTGATACTGTGCCACCATCCGACGGTTTCAGGATCATGCCGGCCTCCGGATGTGAAAACAGAACTTCTTTCTCGCTGTCCGCGTCGAAATCGCCCTGCAAGACTTGAATGGCACTTGTCCGGTCCGCACCATCGAGTTGGTCAAGTAGTGTTTCTGCCTGGATCAGGTTCTGCAACACCGCGCTGCGCAGGTGCGGCGCGTACAAGCCCCCGAACAGCCCGTGCCAGTAGCTGTCATTGCATTGCGCAGCGAGCAGGTGCGTCTTGGCTTGTTTGATAAGGCAGTGGCTCTCGCTATTTGTGGGAAGGCCGGCTTCAGTCTTGTGAAACCTTCGGCTGATCTCCAGCATCAACTTGTGAAGTTGATTTGATTCCGTGTATTTACTCAGGAACCCTTGCCAGGTACCGCCGAGCAGGAATCGCCGGAAGCGCTCGCCGGAGGCCATGTGCTCAGTCTCTTCAAGGCACTGCTTGAACTCCTCGCAAGCCCGCAGAGGAAGGGCCCATTCCATCATTTCGGGGTAAGAAGCGGTCGGAAGATATACTCTGCCAAGAGGCTTGTGCCTGGCCATGAAGCTGGAAAGCGTTGTGGTTTCCAGCCATTCGCTTGCATTTTCGATGGCCTGGAAAAACCGTTCCAGCCAGCCTCTCTTGTAACAAAGCTCGTTAGTTCCCGGCCAGATTCCGAACTTTTCGGCATCGTCGCCAACCGCGTAAAGAACATTCGGCCGTCCGATTCCCCGCTGAAGAATGCTGATGCTTTCCTCCGGGTCATGGAAAGGAATGGTGTATCGCAGGCTTTTCAAACTGGGAACAAGATGAAGCTGGTCTCCCAAATCCTCGGTGAGATAGGGCCCGTGTAATTCCGCGGAGTCGACGCCGGCGGCAATAAAGTGAGTATCATCCAGGATGACGTACCGAACACCCGCTCGCGCCAATGGTCGAACCAGGTCCGGCCGCCAGACGCGTTCGGTCAGCCACGCTCCCTGAGGGGACACTCCAAAATGCTTCTGAAGATAGTCACTGAGCAGGGCGATCTGCGCGGCTTTGTCTGAGTCCGGAATTGATGCGAGAATCGGTTCGAAATAGCCTCCGCCCATCAATTCCACCTGGTCGCAAGCCGCCAACTCCTTGACCTCCTCGAAAAACTCAGGATGGTGCTTTTCGATCCATTCGAGCAGACATCCGGAAAAATGCAGCCCGATCCGGATGCGGGGATGGCGAAGAAGGGTCTGGACAAACGGGCTGTAGGCTTTCCGGTAAGCCTCTTCGAAGACGTGATCGAAGTTGCCAACGGGTTGGTGCGCGTGAACCACCATCGCTAGTGCAATCTTATTCAACAGGCAACCTCTGCATGCTTTAAGGCCGCTCCTTAGTAGCGGCCTTCGCTCAGACCGATGTAGCTAGGATAAAATGAAACACCGTTCACTGTCACGGGCAGGGTGGTTCTCACCGCTCTCCCGTTGAAGACCAACTTGAGGTTAAGAGGATAAAATTGGAACTGCGCAAGCTTCTTGCCCACTGCCGAAGTGATCTGCCCTGCACGATGAATCTTATCCGCGAAGGCGTGGAGATTGAATCTCCCACCAATTCACGCCCGGATATCGATCGCCTTGCGCGCTTTTTCGCGCGTGAGTTTCGGCGCCATCACGGGAAGGTGTCAATGCTCGATAACCCGGCTACCGGGCCCGGGCTGGTGGCGGAGTTTTGGGGAGCGCAACGCGTCGGCGCTTCCCGCCAGATGCCGTCTCGCCCGGACAAAGGAAAGAGCAAGCTACCAGACCCCCAGAAGCCGATTCTTCTCATCGGACACCTCGATACGGTCTGGCCCAAGGGGACGCTTGCTCGCATGCCCTTTCGGATTCGGGGCGGCCGCGCTTACGGTCCCGGCGTTCTGGACATGAAGTCAGGCATTGTGCTGGGTCTTGCAGCGATTCGATCTCTCCAGGCCCTTGGGATTGAGCCGTCGAGTTCTGTGCGTTTCTTCCTGAACCCGGAAGAGGAAACCGGAAGCCAAACCTTTCGGCGTGAGATCGAAAGAGAAGCAAGAGGAGCCAGAGCCGTGCTGGTGCTTGAGCCTGCGGCGGAGGGTGGCGCGCTGAAAACGGCTCGCAAAGGAGTCGGCGAATTTTGCATCACCGTTCATGGGCGCTCGGCGCACGCGGGAATTAATCCCGGGGCCGGGATCAACGCGATTGGCGAGCTTGCCCGCCAGATTCTCCAGATTGAGAAACTGGCGGAGCCGCGACGCGGTCTCACACTGAACGTCGGGGTCATCGAAGGCGGGACTCGAACGAATGTCGTTCCTGAACTCGCTCGTGCCACGATGGATGTCCGCATCTCGCGGCACGATGATCAGGCTCGCATTGAAAAGAGAATATTCGGCCTGAAACCTGTCCATCCGGAAGCGCGGCTGGAGATCGAGGGCAGGATCAACCGCCCCCCGATGGAACGAGCCATGACGGCCGGCCTGTTCGGAAAGGCAAAGGCGCTGGCGGGACAGTTAGGCTTTGAAATCGCAGAGACGGCGACGGGAGGAGGCTCAGACGGCAATTTCTCTGCCGCACTTGGCATCCCCACCCTTGACGGTTTGGGAGGTGTGGGCGACGGCGCGCACGCGCTTCACGAGCACATCATCATCCGCGAACTTCCGCGCTGCACCACGCTCCTGGCGGCCCTGCTGGCAACACTCTGACGCATTGGGGGCCGGGGGAAATTATCCCGGCGGCCAGTGAAAAACGCGTCCACCCATCACGTGCAGATGCAGGTGATAGACAGTCTGTCCGGCCCATGGCCCGTTGTTGATGACGGTCCGATAACCTCTGGTTTCAAGATGCCGTTCCCGAGCCAGTTGGGCGACAACCGTGAAAAGGTGGCCTAGCAACTGTTCATCGTTGCTGCCGGCTTCCTTCAGTGAGGGCAGGTGCTTTCGGGGCATGACGAGCAGATGGACGGGGGCCTGAGGGCGGATATCTTCAATGGCCACGACCTGCTCGTCCTCATAAACGATCTTGGCCGGCTGCTGGCGCTCGATGATTTGACAAAAGATACAACTTTCCATCGGATCTCCGGAAATCCTCTCCCCTTTAATTGATTCTTACGACAAAGGTTTGCGCTGCCAGTCTATCATGAATCAGCTGGTCTGCGAGTCTTTCCGCCTGCCCCTTGGTCCCTACCTGACCCACAAGGACCAGGTTAAACACTCCGTTGCCGTGATCTGCTGTCTTGATGATGACCGGCTGAAATCTCTTCTCTATGCGATGCTTGAGTCTTTCAGCATTGTCCCGATCCAGAAACGCCCCGATCTGAACTGAATAAACGCCCGCAGAAACGTCCGGGCCGACACTCAGGATGTGCAATCGCACCACAGCCGTTGAGGGCATGTGGAGAGCCTGGGCCGCTCCATACGAGAGGTCGATGATGCGTCCTTCGACAAAGGGGCCACGGTCGTTGATCCGTACAACCACACTCCGCCCATTCTCGAGATCGTGCACTCTGACCCGCGTCCCGAAAGGCAGTGTCCGGTGCGCGGCCGTCATGGCATACATGTTATAGATTTCGCCGTCCGCTGTCCGCCGGCCGTTGTATGGACGGCCGTACCAGGACGCGATGCCTTCCTGGCCCTGGACAATTGGGGCCGGAGCAGAAGGATGTCCTCGCGCCGAGGGCACGCCCGACGGGGGCACAACAACCGGCGCCCGGTGATGGCAGCCGGTCCAGGAGAACGCCAGACCCACCAGAAGGGCCAGCCCGCCAAACCCTTTGAACGTCTCGAAGCGAGTTTTCCAGTTGAGCGCGTCGGCCACGATTTCAGATCCGGCTCGGTTCTTTCGTCAAGACTTCATCGTTCTGATTTCCGTTCGTCCTTGCGATATTCTAGCCAAGCCGATGCACTGAGACAAACTATAATCGGCAAGTTGGCAATTTTACCGCAGGATTGCCTTGCCAAGGGGGCGATAATCCGCTCCAATCGCCGAGAAGCAGGGTTATTGTAATGCCTCAGTTTCGGTCTCGCAGGGGCCGGGAGCGGACACGCGAGTGCTTCTGCCTCGCCGAATCCGCGAACGGTTGGAGGTGCTTGGAGTCTCCGATTGCTCACAGCCCGGCTTAGCTGGA
>JAKASH010000271.1 GCA_021828225.1 Acidobacteriota bacterium
GGTCCAAATGAAGAGCGCGATGAAGGTCGCGTATGGCTTCCTGAAAATGCTTCTGCTTGAAGGCGATTCCAGCAAGCTCCACAGGAAAGCGCCGATCACTGGGGTACTTCTTTTCGCCTGATGTGAAAGCTTCCTTCGCTTCTTCCCACCGCTGCAACCGGGCGAACGCCATACCGCGGTAATAATAGAAGTCCGCCGATTTGCTGGAGCACTGGCCGGCCGCGCGCAGGAGTTCACTCCAGCGTCTTTCTTTGTAAAGCTTTTGAAGGGTCGCCTGGTTGCAGGATTTTTGCGCCTGGGTGGCGGAAGGGAATGCCAGCAGGATGCAGAGAACAACTGCTTGAGCTGTCAACGACCCAGCCTGGGGACGACGAGGAGGGTCCAGTTGTGCATCGGGCGCCATCGCTTCTCAAAGTTTGCTTGATCCATCTTCAGGAGCTTCCGCTGTTCCGGGTCGTTAACCAGGACGACTCCCTCCCGCCAGTCGAACCCGACGACCACGACGTAATGCAGTGGCCCTGACTTCCCGGAGTCCCTCAAGCAAACGATGAGCGGACGTCCTTTGTCGAGGTTATGGCGCAAGTCTTCCAATGCGCCGCGGAACGCAAACACGCGAAAGCCGTTTTGGCGGAAGTAGCGCTCCATATCGGAGGCATAGATCCCCTTAGCTTTCGAATTGTAGAGGTCGTGCTGAATGCGGCAAGCGTTAGCGGCGGGCGGGATCTTTCCGTCCTTATCCTTCCGCCAGTACTGCATGACCATCGAAATGCAGGCCGCCCCGCACCCATTCGTCTGCTGCCTGACAAACGGAACATTCAGCCAGATTCCCGGGGCCACCGTGAGGGTGCCGGCCAGCACCACAGGAAGCAGTGCTGGCATCCAGACGCCCGGCCACTTGACGCGTCGCATGGCTTCTAACGTGTCGCGATAAGCACAATGACCGCAGTTCCAAGTGCAATCAGGATATAAGTGATCTGCAAATTGGTCAGCGCGCCCGCAGCGAAATTCTTCTGGGCCTTGTCAGCCCTTGAAGCAAGCCGCGCCAGTTCCTGGTTGCTCAACGACGGAACAGCTCTTTTGATTTGGACGGGGTCAAGGTGAGCGGATTTCAGCGCTTTTTCAGCGCGCGTGGAAGAGAAAAACTTCTCAACCTGGGTGATATTCTGCTGCCGCTTACGGGCAACCGAAAGGGTAGCCTGTTGCAGGTCCGAAGGTGAAACAATATGGCTCTGAGCGGCCGCTAGTGAAGGAGCTTGAAGCAGAAATCCTAAAGCACATACTACAGAGGTGACGAGCATCCGGTAAATCGTAGAACGCAAAGTGAATTCCTCCTTATCCAACAGTTGTTGCCCCTTCCCCTTCGAACCATTCTACGGAGTAAAGAGCAGTTCGACAAGCTCGGCTGCGATTTGGAGCGATTTTGTTGGAGCCCAGATTACAAAATCGGCAGCTTGTCAGGTCAAATTGATGTTCAATAGATTCCTTTGACGAAGCCCCCGTCGATTGCGACGGAAACGCCCGTGATGTAGCTGGCACGTTCAGAGGCAAGAAACACGACCATGTTGGCAAACTCTTCTGGCTGCCCCAACCGACCCAGCGGGACCTGCTTCGCCCAGCGATCCTGGACCTGTTTTGGATCAAGCCCTTCCGCCTTAGCCAGCCTGCCGGAGAGTTCATCCAATCGAGAGGTGAGCGTATAGCCCGGACAAACGTTGGTGGCCAGAATGTTGTCTTTTCCATATTCGTTGGAAAGACTCTTCATCAGCCCGCTGACCGCTGACCGGACGGAATTGGACAGCACCAGGTTGTCAATCGGCTGCTTCACGGATGCGGAAGTAATGGTGATCAGCCGGCCCCATTTCCGTTTCTGCATCAGCGGCAGCACTTCGCGCACAAAGTAGAGCGTACTCATCAGGTTCAGATTCACACCCGCCTGCCAGTCTTCCAGCGTGGTTTCAGCGAAAGGCTTGGCCGGAGGGCCGCCCGCATTCGTTACGCAGATATCCACACGTCCAAAGTGGTCTTTCGTTTCCGCGACGAAGCGCCGGACTTCTTCGTACACCGTTACATCGACAGTTCGCGCCAGAACTTTGACCCCGGTCTCCTTGCGAATTTCCTCCGCCGTGCTGTTGAGGACCGACTCTGTCCGCGCACAGATCGCCAAATTCGCCCCTTCCCGCGCCAGGCCCTGCGCAACGGCCTTTCCCAGTCCCTGACTTGATGCCGCCACGATGGCGACCCGGTCTTTCAAGCCCAGATCCATTTTCTCGTCTCCAATTCTCTCGCAGTAAAGTGCGGGCCATCCCGAACCGCCTGCTGTAAGGCGGCCGAAGCATCGATCGCAGACGCGATTTACGGACCCCGCCCGGGTTCGCCTGCCCCGCTAACCTTTGCGCAAATAGTCGTCCTGGCCGGTCAGCCAGTCCGTGCGGATGGGGGTGAATATTTCAATATCAAACGTGTCTTCAATCGCCACAACGCCGTGCGGGACGTTCGAAGGAATCTGCACAATTTCGCCTTTTCGAACGATAACTTCCTGGCCGCCGATTTCGAACTTCAGCGCACCCTCCAGGACGTAAGACATCTGTTCGTTTTCATGCTGGTGCACAGGAACAACTCCGTCCTTGGCGATATAAATCTGCGCTACCGTAAGCTTGTCACCCGTGACCACCTTGCGCCAGATTTTTGGATTCATCTGCTCTTTTCGCACTGAATCCCACGCATACAACGGCATAGCAATCCTCCGATAGTTCTTGTAGTTTCTTGCAATGGCATTTTACATTCCGGAATGAGAGTTTGGCGATAAAATAAGCCAAGGTTCAGCAGAAAAGCATCGATCCTGTTGTGGCTCTCCTGCCAACCTCGAGTCCGGCACTTTACAAAGATGTCAATTGAGCTCACCAAGGCAGTGGACTGGCTGGCAGTTGTTTACGCCGTGCTCTATTTTCCGGTGCCTGTCTACTGGCTGCTGATTCATCCTGCCGTCAGCTTCTGGCGAGGGGTTGGGTACCGGTCCTTCTGGATTGCGTTGCCGGTGTGGATCGCGGTGGGCCTTCCTCTGGTTTACATTGACAATTCCCTGTTCGCCTGGCGATTGCCTCGCGACCTTGGAACTTATTGCCTGGGGACAATGCTCCTGGCCTTGAACCTCTGGGTTGGCCGCCGCGTGCATCAGAAATTCAGCTTCAAGAAACTAGCCGGGCTTCCGGAGCTGAATCCCGGCCACGCCCTTCGTGGAATCGTCAGCACGGGCATATACGCGCGCGTCCGCCATCCCCGGTATGCAAACATCATGCTAGGTTTTATTGGCTTCGCGCTGCTCACTGGCGCCGCGGGAATTTTTCTGCTGGCAATTGTCACTTTCCTGTTGTATTTGATAGTCGCTCCGCTCGAAGAGCGAGAACTCCGGGAACAATACGGTTCTGAATACGAAGCTTACGCGCGTACGGTGCCTCGGTTTCTGCCCCGGTTCTGGCAAAGGCCCCGCAAATCATCCTTATAAGGAGGTTTCCATGCGAAGCTTGTTTCAGGCGGCCCTGCTTGCAGGCATCATGCTGTGGTCCTGGCCTCTGGCTGCGCAGCAAGGCCGCAACTGCTCGAGTTATTCCATCATCGTCGGATCCCCTGAAGACAAACTGATGCTGGCCGTGAACGCGGCAAGCGACGCCAACGCCAAGGTTTCAATCCTTGAAAAGTTTGCTCTGGAACACTCGGACTCCACGTACATGCCCTGTGTCGATCAGCTTCTTACAAAGTATTACGCCAGCCTCAAGCAGTACGATCAGGCGATTGCGGCCGGTCAAAAAGCCGTTGCCTCCAACTACCTGGACGTCACCTTTCTGGAGGACCTTCTTCAGGCCTACATGGGAAGTGGCAAGGCCGGAAGCGAACCTTTCGATCTCATCATGAAGGCCGCGCCGCAGATCCAAGCGGAAACGAACGTTTCCAGAAACGTCAGTGAAAGCGATGCCCAGTATGAAGCGGCAAAACAGAGTGCCGTGCAACAGGCCAGGAACGACACGGCCTACATGGTCTATACGTTCTTTCGTTTTCTAGGTAACGTCACCGATCCCAACCAGAAAATCAAGCTTCTCGATCAATTTACTCAGGCCTATCCCGAGGTTGCAAAGGAGCAGGGTGGCCGCGTGAACTACGGTTATGCGGTAGCTTATGCGCAGGCCAACCGGTCTCAAAAGGCCGATGAGTATGGGGAGAAGGCCATTGCCGCTGACCCGAATGACATCGAGGCTTTGAATCTTGTCTCTTACGACTATGCCGTCCGGCGCCACACCAACCAGGCCAAAGCCGAGGAGTACGCCCAAAAGGTTCTCACGCTCATTCCCGCCATGAAGAAACCTGATGGGGTTTCCGACGACGCCTTCAAAGCCCAGCAGAACATTCAGGAAGGTATGGCCCGCCTGACGCTCGGCTTCCTGGATCTCGAGAAGACGAGCCCGTCTCACCGTACCGCCCCAGCCATCAAGGAATTCCAGCAGGCGGCGGAACTTTTGAAAGCTAATCCGGAGTTGCAAGGCCAGGCTTACTACTTCCTCGGCTACGCCTACGAGGACCTTTATCCTGCGGACCACCGTAGCGCCATGACGGCACTGGAACACGCCGCGAGCCTCCATTGTTCCGTGCAGGGCCAGGCGCGCGAATTGCTGGAAAAAGTCAGACGGGCTGTTCATTGAACCATCTGGCGGGAGGAATCCGCCCCGGGAAATTTCTGCTGGACTCTGCGGATTTATCGGTGCAGGATGGCAGGAACGATCCAATTTGCATTAACCGCCGGAAGTGTCCGCGGCTCAAAAGTAGTGGCGGGGTCCGGCTGAAGAAAGGGGCGATGATGAAGAAAATTGCATTAACCCTCGCAGGAACTCTGATCCTGTTGACGACGGCCTGTAGCCAGCAACCCACAAGCACCGGTTCACAGTCCTCCACTGCGATGGAGCAAAGTCAGACTGCAACTCCCGCAAGCGCCGCTCACACTTTTTCCGGGGAAATTATGGACAGCATGTGTGCGGGCATGGGTGGCCATGACAAAATGCTGAAAAGCGGGATGGTCAAGAACGCCAGGCAGTGTACCCTCGAGTGCGTGAAGATGGGTGCCAAGTTTGTCCTTTACAATCCGGCAACTCGCGCCACCTATAAGCTCGATAACCAGGCGGAGCCGACGCAGTTCGCCGGGGAAAAGGTCACGGTGAACGGAACTCTTGACGCCTCCACGAACACGATTCACGTGGAGAACATCGAAGCTGCCACGTCCTGAAGCGAAGGGAGCGCTGATGGGGCTGGGTCGGAACTGATTTCTGTCTAAAAGAATCTAAGATTCTCGCCGCCTTACTGGTTGTAACCTGCTCGGCAAGGTCTGAGGAGAACACTGTTCCATTTACGGCGGGTTATCCGG
>JAKASH010000272.1 GCA_021828225.1 Acidobacteriota bacterium
TATCCTGCGATCGCAACAGTTCCCAGGCCAGGCGGGTTTCCAGTTGGTCCAGGTCGATCAACTTGCCCGTCACCACAATGGGATGGGAGAGTCTCAGCCCCGGAATGTCGAACCATTGCACATGGGTGGTCAGTTGATCACCCACGACCGTAAAATGTCCCACGATTGCAATATTCGTCCCAAGGGTCTGGGCAACCTTATACTCGCTGGCAAGGGTTAAAGGAGTTTCGAGGGGCAAACCCAACTGTTCATAGGCGGTGTCGCGTTGACTCCGCTGAACGACGTACCGGGTGGGAGAAGCCAACCGGGCAGCCAGAAGGTCTGAGATGCCCTCGGACATCCACCCTAAATTGGCGTTTCCGCTCATATTTTCAAGAGGGAATACCAGGATGACCTTGGGTGAGGCGGCCTCCAGGCCCTCGCAGGCAAACAACAATAACAAAAAGAACAACCCAAGACGCTTCAGCTTCATATCTCTCATTCCGACGCCGGTCATTATAGCATTGGCAGGCACGCCACTTTAAGGGAGGTCATGCTTTTGCATTCGAAACGGCTTCCAAGCAGAGTGTCCCGCCCGTCATCATTTCTTTATTGCCACAGGAGGATTCTTCATCAAGGCGACAAAAGCAGGATCGGCACTGATTTTCTTCATGTCCGGATCCTGGAGAATTCGATCCCGGTCATTCAAACCATCCTCCATCGCCCGCTCCAGGTATCGAACCGCATCGCTGGCATCACCCAGCGATGCAAAAACTTTGGCCATATAGAAGTAAAACTTGGCGCCCACGCGCCGGGTCTCGACCTCCGTTCCACTCATGGAATTTTGCCTTAGAATATCCGGATCAAGTGCAATCGCCGCGTGGTACTGCACAAAAGCCTTCTTGTATTTCTTGCGCGTAAAGTAAGCAGTGCCCAGGTTCAAATGATAAGTGGCCGATCCCGGACTCAACTTGATGGCCCTCCGGTAAAACTTGATCGACTTCTTGACTTTCTTCTTGAGGTAAAAAGTTGTACCCAGGTTGTTCCAGGACTGTGCAAAGGTCCGGTCCAGCCGGACGGCCTTCTTGTAAGCCGCACGGGCTTCCTTGTAGTCCAAGTCCTGCTGATAGCAGATCCCCAACTTGTTCCACAGGACCGCAAGTTTCGGCCTAGTCTGCGGCGAGACCCGATAGGATCTGATAGCGCGGGAATAGTACTCGATCGCATCACGATACGATTTCCGCGCCATGAAGATGTCGGCGCGCTCCTCGTCGGAGAGTTTGACGGGCTGAACAGCTTTTGGCTGGAGATTCTGGCTGCGCTCTGACGATAGGGTCTGATTGTTTTGTGCCCCCCAACTTGCAACGCTGATTGCCAGCGAAGCTCCAAGCAGAGCTCCAGTAACACGAATCAGGGTTCCCGGTTTCATGTTTCACCTCCCCGGCACCGGGCGATTTCTCCCTTAAGGTGGTGTCGCGCTGGGTGAAGGTTGCTGAGACTGGTTCTTCGAGCCTCCACCCTTGAAAATGGAAAAGAACTTGTGCAGGAATCCACCCTTTTTCTTGGCAGCGGGATGTATTGGAACGGGGCCATTCGTTTGCGCGGTCTGCTGATTCTGCTGTCCGACGGGCGCTGGAGCTGGCGCTGGCTGTGCCGGCGCAACGTTCGTCGTAGCAGGCGCGGCCGAACTCCTGCCAGGATGGAAGATCCGGTCCAGAATTCCGCCAACCTTCTCAATCGGATTTTGAGATTGGGGCTGGGTTCCCTGGATGAAAAATTCGTCGCGGACCATGCCAGTAGAATCCTGGGCCACCAACTGTCCCTGGTCGTTAATGGGAACGCTGACAATGCCGGGCGGTTCAGGAAAAGGCTGAACGTCGTCATAATCCGGAAGCGCTGTAGCACGTTTCATAAAGGCCGTCCACACGGGGAGCGCTGACTCTGCTCCCGGCAGATTCAATTCCCGGCCATTGTCATAGCCGACCCAGACAACCGCTATCAGGTTTGACGTGAATCCCGCAAACCACCCGTCGTGGGAAGTTCCGGTCTTGCCGGCCGCCGGCAACATAAAGCCACGTTCTCGAACTCCCTGCCCTGTGCCTTCGCTAATGACACTCTGCATTAAGCTTACCACCAGGAAGCTGACGCGTGGGTCAAGCACCTGCCGCGAAACTTCCGGAACGCGATAGATCGTCTGCCCGGAGGCATTGTTAACCTCCAGGATCGACCGCGGCTGCTCGTATTCGCCGGAGTTGTCAAAAACAGTGTAGGACCCGGCCATTTCCAGCGGCGTTGCCACATAAGCCCCCAACGCGATGGCCGGGGTCGCTTTGATGTTCTTATTGATTCCGGCCTCAATCGCCAGGTCCCTGATCTTTTCGTAGCCGGTCATTTGCGCAAGCCTCACGGTAGCCACGTTGAGCGAATGCGCCAGGGCCTCACGCACCGTCACCAGCCCCATATATTCACCCTCGTAGTTCCTGGGCGCGTAGACCTGGTCGCCAAACTGGAATGTCGTCGGTTCATCCATCAGCGTGGTCGCGGGAGTGATCAGCGGCTGGGAACCGTCGATCGCCGAATCAAGCGCCGCCGCGTAAACAAACGGCTTGAAAGAGGAGCCCGGCTGGCGCAGCGCCAGGGCACGGTTCAATTGGCTTTGGGCGTAATTGCGTCCGCCAACCAGCGCCTTGATGGCGCCGGTGTGGGGATCAAGGACCACCACTGCGACTTGAGGCTCCTTCGGTCCCGTGGGCGATTGCTTCGGGTGACGGCGCATCGCGGCAATCCGCTTGTCGACCTCCGCCATGCCCACGCTGACGGCCTCCGACGCCGCCCGCTGCAAATCAAGATCGAGCGTCGTGTAGATCCTGTAACTTTGCGAAAGCAGTTGCTGCTCGGAAAAATGGGAGAGCAACTCGTCCTGGATCATGTCGACAAAGTAGGGTGCCTGGTCGCCGCCGACATTCTCCGGCGCCAACCGCAGCGGCTCCGCGGAGGCTGCCTTGGCCTGCTCGCGGGTAATATAGCCAAGTTCAGCCATTTCTCCCAGCACATGATTGCGGCGCCGCATCGCACGCTGCGAATGCCGGTAGGGCGAATAATAATTGGGACCGCGAATGATCCCGGCCAGCAATGCGGCTTCCGGCAGCGTCAGGGAGCTGACATTCTTGTTAAAGTAGGCGTTTGCCGCTTCCCCAAAACCGTAAATCGAAAAACTGCCGCTTTGTCCCAGGTAAATTTCGTTGGCGTAGAGGTCAAAAATCCGTTCTTTGCTTAGCCGGTGCTCAAGGAGGAACGTAATGAAAACTTCCTCGCACTTCCGGCGAATCGTTCGCCGCGGCGTCAGAAAGAAGTTTCGTGCCAATTGCATGGTGAGCGTGCTTGCGCCCTGCACGGCTCTCCCGGCGCGCAAATCGGCAAGCGCTGCCGCAAGAATGCGCAACAGATTGATCCCGGGGTTCGAAAAGAAGGTGTGGTCCTCGGCGGAAACCACCGCATCGATCAGAACTTTGGGAAGTTGCTGGTACTTCACCACTCGGCGCTTGGCACGGTTCCGGCCGAACAGCGTGGTGATCACTTCGGGCTCCAGCCAGTAATTCTCAAGCGCTGTGCCGTGTTGAAGGGCGGCAATCGAGGCCAGATGTCCGCCGTTGAAAGTCAGCGTTGCGGGACCTTCCTTAATAACCGGACCCTGAAAGAAGGAGTCCGGACCCGGCCTGATGACCAGACGGTTGCCGGCAACTTCGAAGCTGCCTAAATGCGATCCGGCCTGGCCCGATGTATAGCCCGCTTTCTGGAGCTTTGCCGCGAATTCTTGCGCCGTGCCAGGCTCGCCAACTTGAACCGGCGTGGGAGCCGCATAAACAAGCGAGGCGTGGTTAAAAACCTGCCCGCTCAGCCGCGCATCGATCATGCGCGAAAAATGGACATAGAAATAGACAAAGCCCACACCCAGCACCAGAATCGACACCGCACCCGCGGCAATCAGGAGCTTTTTCCATTGGGCCAGTCCCGCAGTGCGGGGGAGCCGGCCTTTGGCTCTGGCCTTTGAGGGTTTCCGAGTTGATGATTTCGACCGGGAGCGCACAGATTAAACGTTGTCGCTGTTTTGAGCCGAGGGGGTGAAATGGAGAGTGAGCATGTAGAATCGCAGGTCGACGTAAACCGAATAATCGATTCTGATCCGGACGTTACGTTCAACCGAAACTGCAATGTCTTGACGTTCCAAGGGAAGCCCCAGAGACTCGGCTTTTGCCAAAATTTGGTTCTGAATGGCTTCAGGTTTCTCAACCGGCGATTGAGCATTCGCCTGCACAGCTACCTGGTTGATATAGTCCTGAAGCTCGAAGTCCTCAACATAAGCCGGAACAATCCTGGTGGCGCAAAACGCCGCCACACCGAGAAATATTAGAGAGAAGAGTGTTTTCACTCACCCTCCCCCGAGTCGCTGAGTGGAATCATCTCCGTTACCGTAGCCTGTCCGTCTTGTCCTAATCCATAAACCGTTCTTTCAGTGCCGCGGCCAACCCGTCAAGGTTAACATCGTGGACTTGCCTTGTCGAGCGATCGTAAATTTCGCCCAACCCTTGCGCGATTTTTTTCTTGCCGAGCGTTACGCGGAAAGGCACGCCGATCAGGTCCGCATCCTTGAACTTGACCCCCGGCCGCTCCTGCCGGTCATCAAACAGCACATCCACACCCATGTCCTGCAACTGCTGATACAGGTTTTCGGCGTTCGTCCTGACAGCTTCGTCATCCATATTGGCAGCGGTCAGGATCACCTCAAAAGGAGCGATGGCCCGCGGCAGGAACATGCCGTCGGCATCGTGATTCTGTTCAACGGCCGCCGTCAGAATGCGCTCGACGCCGATGCCGTAAGAACCCATGGTCAGAGGAACTTCCTTGCCGTTGGGATCCAGAACCGTGGCGTGCATGGCCTCAGAATAGCGGCGCCCCAGCTTGAACACGTGGCCCAGCTCAACCGCCACGGAAACACGAAGCGTCTTCCCGCACCGGGGACACAAATCGCCCGACTGAACGACCCGGAGGTCAAAGTATTCCGCGGAAAAGTCGCGCCCCGGAGTGACATTGCGAAGATGCGTATCGTCCTGGTTGGCCCCGGTGATCAGATTCTTACGCCCTTCGAGCGCACGGTCGGCCACCAGCCGCACCCCTCTTATTCCCACCGGGCCGAGTGAGCCGAGCTGGGCGTGATGCACGGTGAAAGCTTCCGTGGCCGTGGCAGGCCGGAACACTGTGGACTGCAGCACGGAGGCGAGCTTGGTCTCACTCAGAGCATGGTCGCCGCGCAGAAGAATAACCACCGGCTTGCTTTCAACGATGTAAACCAGCGTCTTGATCATCCGAGAGGCGGGTTCGCCCGTGAACTTCACCAGGTCATCGATGGTTTTCTGCCCCGG
>JAKASH010000273.1 GCA_021828225.1 Acidobacteriota bacterium
GCAGCCCTGAACTACGCCTTGGAACACAACCACCTCCGCCTGAAAATCATTTCTGACTCGGAGTTGCTGACGCGGCAGATCAATGGGCAATACAAAGTCAAGAATCCGAATCTCAAGATTCTGCACGACCGCGCGCGCGCGCTGATCGCGCAATTCGATGCGTTTCGCATTGAACACGTCCGGCGCGAACACAACCGGGAAGCAGACCTCCTGGCGAATCAGGCGATGGACGCCGCTCACGGCAAAAAAAAGCTGCCTCAGCCGGGCTCCCAAGATTCAAAACCCTTGCGCGTGACCGCAACCTACCATCAGGGCGTTTTAGAACTGCAAGACTCCCTCCCGATCGCCGAAGGCGAAGAAGTCAGTCTGGAAATACGCCGCAAGGAGTAGCGGCTGTTTCCGGCGCATTCAGCAGGCTGACGGGATTATTCACGAATTAGCCAGTGCGTGACTTCGCTCTACCGGCCAGGCTTGCGCGATCCCACCGGAGTGATAAGATGATGGCTTTCATCGGAGGTTAACGCTTATGGCTGACCCTGCACCTGCATCGGCACCTTCTATTCAATCCTTGACCGTGCTAAGCGAAGAGGAACAGATGTTCCAGGCTGCGGCGCGCGAGTTTGCTGAAAAGGAAATCGGCCCGCACGTCGAAGCGATGGACCGCGAAGGCGTGTTCAGGCAAGAACTGATTGAAAAGTTCTTCGAGCAGGGGTTCATGGCAATCGATGTCCCGGAAACATACGGCGGCAGCGGCGGAACGTTCTTTATGGCCATTCTTGCCATCGAAGAGTTCTCCCGGGTCGATGCATCCGCAGGCGTGGTGATTGACGTTCAGAACACGCTGGTCCAGAACGCCATCCTCCGCTGGGGCACCGAAGCCCAGAGGAAGGAGTTTCTGGTCCGCCTCGCGCATGACACGGTGGGCGCTTACGCGCTTTCGGAGGCGGGTTCCGGCAGCGACGCTTTCGGCCTGGAAACGCGCGCGCTCGAAGAAGGCGATCACTACGTCCTGAACGGGCGAAAGCTTTGGATCACGAATGCGAAGGAGGCTGGAATCTTCATCATCTTTGCCACGGTTAATCGCGAGATGGGTTATAAAGGCATCACGGCCTTTCTGGTGGATCGCTCCATGCCGGGCTTCACGGTCGGCAAGAAGGAAGACAAGCTGGGCATTCGAGCGTCGTCAACCTGCGAACTGATCCTCGAAGATTGCCGCGTTCCAAAGCAGAACGTCCTGGGGGAAGTGGGCAAGGGCTATAAGGTGGCTATTGAAACTCTCAACGAAGGGCGCATCGGCATTGCCGCGCAAATGGTGGGCGTGGCGCGCGGCGCCTTTGAGCACGCTGCCCATTACGCGCAGGAGCGGAAGCAATTTGGAAAGCCCATCATCGAATTCCAGGCCATCCAGTTCCAGCTTGCGCGGCTTGCCACCCGCATCGAGGCTGCACGCCTGCTGGCTTACAACGCTGCTCGCCTGAAGGACGCCCGCCAGTCGTTCCTGAAAGAAGCTGCCATGGCCAAGTATTTCTGCTCTGAAGTAGCGGAGCGTGTGGCCTCAGAGGCCGTGGAAATTTATGGCGGATACGGTTTCACCAAAGACTATCCTGCGGAAAAATATCTGCGCGACTCGAAAATCGGAAAGATTTACGAGGGAACCTCCTTCATGCAACTTCAGACCATCGCCAAAGCTGTGCTTGGACGATAGCAAGCCGCGATGGCCTGGAAAGATTGCCTCCCGCAGTTATCCGCGCATTGGCAGGAATCCAGGAACATCCGGCCAACGCCAGCGGCGTCAACCCCGCGTCGGCGACTTTGCCAGTTTTTTCAGAAGCGTGCGGACGGCATCGGCATCGGGAGCATTGGGATCCAGCCGCAGGTAGGTCTCATATTCCTGGCGGGCGCGTGTGTCCTGTCCGGCCTTTTCCAGATTAGTTGCCAGCAGGTAATGAGCCTTGGGGTCGTCGGGCTTCAGCCGGATCGCCTCTTCGCATTGCGCGATGGCAGCGGTGTAATCTTTCCGGGCGTTGAGGACACTGGCCAGGATCAGATGAACAACGACATCGCCTGGATTATCCCGCAGATACTGTTCGTAATGTCCGATGGCCTCATACAGGTGCCCTGTTTGCCGGAGCGCATTGGCCAGCGCCAGGCGCGCGTCGCTGTAATCAGAGTTGTCCCGCAACGCCTCCCGCAGTTCACTGATTCCTTCGTCCAGCTTTCCCTGGCCAATCAGGGCCGATCCCAGCAGGTAGTGAGCCTTGGGAGAGTTCGGAGTTATTTTTAAAGCTGCTCTGGCTTCTTTGGCCGCGCCCTCGAAGTCCCCGGAATGCTCCATAAGCTCGGCCAGCTCCACGCGTGCTTCGGGCGAGTTGGGCTGGTCTTTGAGCGACTGGCGAAGAGCCTCGGCTGCTCCTTTCGTGTCTCCCAATTGCAGCAGCGCGGCGCCCAGCTTCGCCGCAAGCTCCGGGTCAGAGGGTTTTCGCGCCAGCGCCTCGCGATAGACTTTAGCCGCCGATTTGTAATCCTTCTTGGCAATGAGTGCGTCCGCAAGTTTCAGCTCGAATTTGGTGGAAGTCGGATTCAATTTCACGGCCTGCTCCAGCACGGCAACCGCGCCCTGGGGATCGCCATTCTGCTCCAGGGCATGCGCCAGCTTCATCCGCAGGTCTAAGTCGCTGGGAAGTGCACGCAAGGCGTCCCGGTAGGTCGGGACCGCAAGCTGATAATTTTTCTGCGCAACCAGGATATCTCCAAGGGCTTCCAGCGCCTCAGGGTAATCATGCCGCAACTGCACGGCGTGTTGCAGCTCGGCCTGCTCCTGGCTCGTATCCCCTGCCGCTTTGTAGGCCATGGCCAGCCGGTAATGGAGTTCCGGACTCTTCGGAGCCAGTTGAACAGCAACCTTGTATTCGCCCAGCGCCTCTTTGATCTTGTTCGCCGACATGTAAGCGTTGGCCAGATGCAGGTGGGTTGCGGGGTCCGTGGGCCGAACCGTGACCGCCTGCTGATATTCAAGAATGAATTTGCCAATATCCCCCGCGGTCTCGCGTGATTCCGCAAGATTTTGACGATAGGAAGCACTCTCGGGCGAAAGTTGCAGCGCCTGGCGGAGCTGCTCAACCGCGCCGGTCAGGTCTCCCGTCTTCCGCAGAACCAGGCCAAGTTTCTCATGGAGTTCCGCATCATCCGGCTTCAGGAGTAGAGCCTGCCGGTACTGGGTAACGGCTGCAGGGTGATTTCCTATTGAGAGGTAGGTGGCGGCAAGTTCCTCGTGAGCGCTGGCGTCGTCCGGAGTCTGTCGGATGACCTCCTTCAACTCCTTCTCAGCGCCCGCGTTATCACCCGAAGCGCGATAGGCCAGAGCCAGGTTATACCGGTAAGCGGTCTGATTCGGGCGCAAGGAGACCGCCTGGCGGTACTGGTAAATCGCGGGAATCAGGTTGCCGGTTGCCTGCAGGGCTGCGGCATAGCTGTAATGAAGATGGGCGTCATCGGGACGCAAGTTAACCGCCGCCTGGTATTCCTTGATGCTGTCGGCATACTGGCCTGCCAGAGTCAGAGCGTTTGCCAGGCCCGCATGAATTTCGGCGTCTTTAGGGTCAAGCTTCCCGGCCCTGCGATATGCCTCAACGGCCTCCTTAACGTGGCCTGCCAGGAGCAGCGTGCTTGCAAGCGACGCTTCCACCTTGCCGCTTTGCGGTTCCAGGGCTATGGCCTGCTGATATTCCTGGATGGCCTCTGGATACTTGCCTTCTTCTGAAAAGACGCGCGCCACGCTCTCGCGCGATACGGCGTCTTTCGGATGCAGTCGCAGTTCCGCGCGGTACTCTTTCAGGGCCTCGGAGAGTTGACCAATGCCCTCAAACAACGCCCCCAGATTGCGGTGAATCCCCGGCAGATTCGG
The DNA here is from genome assembly GCA_021828225.1 of Acidobacteriota bacterium. The sequence continues at coordinate 3,905 of JAKASH010000273.1, forward strand.
ATCGAGTCGTAACGCCCGATTGTACTCCTGAATCGCGTTGTCGATGTCCTGCTGAGCGGCCAGAGCGTTGCCCAGCCCGTAATGAGCCGGAGCGGAGTTGGGCGCAAGACTGATCGCCTTGCGATAAGCGTTTTCAGCCTGCTTCCATTTTTGCTGTTGAGAAAATTGATTGCCTTGCTTCAGATAATCCGTGGCAGTCCCGGCCGCCGTCTGCGCCTTAAGAGGCGCACACACTAGCGCCGCTATGGCCAGCAAGAGCCACCATCGTGCGACACAAACCCTGCACCCCATGACCCAACGCCTCTCTTTATTAGGATACACCAGCGTGACAGGAAGAGTTGCCATCTTGAGATGGACTTCGGGAATCGCCCCGCGCGTCCTGGTTGAATCCATTGCAGTCTTCGCATATAGTGAGAGCCTTTCCGCAGCTTCGCAAATTAAAAGCATGGGAGACGCTGCCGCCTGCGTTCCCATCGTCCCCGGCGCGGTGATCTACGATCTGGCTGTCGGCTCGGCCAAAGCGCGGCCCGACGCGAAGATGGCCCTGCGGGCTTGCCGGAACGCATCGAACACGGTTCCTGAAGGGTCGGTTGGGATGGGAACCGGCGCAACCGTCGGGAAGCTGTTTGGCGCCAGGCGCGCCACGAAGGGCGGCATCGGCTTTCGGCAGATCACCCTTGCGGGCAACGTCGCTGTGCAGGCCCTGGTGGTTGTGAACGCCTTTGGCGATGTCGTCGATCCCGCAACAGGAAGGGTTATTGCGGGCACGCGCATGGGGACGCGCTCCGGTGAGTTTGCTGACTCACTTCAGGAGATGATCAAGGGAAACTTTCGCAAGAGCTTTGGCGCTGCCAATACGACGCTTGCCGTGGTGATGACCGATGCCGCCTTGAATAAAGTTGAAGCCACCAAAGTTGCGCAGATGGCCCAGAACGGAATCGCGCGGGCCATCTCGCCCGCTCACACAATGTTTGATGGAGACCTGGTCTTTGCTCTTTCCGTGGGAAAGAAACCTGCCGATCTCAACACGGTTGGAGCGGCAGCAGCCGAGACCACGGCCCAAGCTATTGTCAGCGCGGTCCTGGCCGCGGAAAGTCTGGGTGGAATTCCTGCCTGCAAAGATCTTGTGCAGCAACCTGGCTAATAGCGCGCAAAGCGAAAGGGCACGGATTTACCCGTGCAACAACGCGGCACCGGCTGACATGCCGATCTCGTTAGTGGCTTGATTCCGGAGCGGGCTGGGTTTGGCCGTGCGAGGATGAAGGCTCGCCCGCCGCACTACCGCCAGCGCCCATGGCCCCACCTGCACCCATGGCGCCGCCGGTTTCCCCATGCATGCCCATTCCCTGACCACCGGCTGGCTGGCTGGAAACCACTTTCTACATCAGGCCGTCCAGTTTCAGTTGATACCGCACTTCGACGGCGTTGTGCGGCGCCTCTTTGGACACAAACTTGGCCAGCGCCTCCGCCGTGTCGTCCTTGAAC
>JAKASH010000274.1 GCA_021828225.1 Acidobacteriota bacterium
GCGGCATTATTCCTGGCATTCTTGATTGGGGCAACGATCTCGCGTTCGCGGTCCGCCGCCTTCTGTGCCAGTTCCGGGCTCATGCCCTCCGCCTCGGCAATCGCGAGGACCTGCGCAACCAGAAGCTGGTCGCCGGGCACGCCGTCTCCAGCCATCATCACGACGAAGTCAACGTTGCGGTCGCGGGCGGCCACCATGGGCGCGATCATGCCTCCCTCGCTGTGGCCGATCAGTCCGACCTCGCGTAGATTGACTTCTGGCTGCCTTCGGAGAAAATCGAAGGCGGCTTCAGCGTCGTTCGCAAAATCCGCGGTTGTGGCCGTAGCGTAATTGCCGCCCGATTGGCCAATGCCGCGCTTGTCATAGCGCAGCACCGCGATGTTCTTGCGCGTCAGATAGTCGGAAAGCACCAGAAACACGTTGTGGCCCATCACTTCCTCGTCGCGGTTTTGCGGCCCCGATCCTGCAATCAGGACCGCTGCGGGATACGGCCCTTTGCCGGGAGGGATGGTTAGCGTTCCGGCCAGTAGGACGTCGGCCTGCTTGTCCTCGAACTTTACCTGCTCCTGGCGATAGGGAAGCGGCCCTTTCGGATTCTGCGGCCGGGGCACCTCTAGTTCCGCGGCGTTTTTCACGCGCTTGACAGTGAGCGGCAGGCTTCCGCCGCCTTGCGTCCACGTGCCTTCGATTGCGGTGTGGTCGCCGTTGATCGTGCCTTCAAATTTGCCGCCAATGGCCGTCACTTCCAGCGTGAGATGCGAGCCGTTGCGGACAACCGTTGTGACCGGAATTCCTTTGGCGCCCTGATCAGGGCTATCGAGCGTGGCGGCCAGGCCGTGGTTCGTGTTCCAGATGTGAAACACCACGTGCAGCTTGGCCATTCCGGTGTCCAGTGTGCCAAGCCAAGCGCCGTCAATGTCCGAAGGCGTGGCAGGCTTAGGCTCGGCCGTTTGGGCCGCGCGCGTAAAGTTCAGCGGGAACGCCTGGCGTTGCGTCCATGTGCCTTCGATCGAATTCCCACCGGCGGCCAACACGCCTTCATAAGAGCCGTGAATCGAGTTGATCGCAAAACTCAGTTTCGAACCGTTGAGCGTAATCGAAGTCACTGGAATGCCGTAAGCATTTTGGTCCACACTGTCGAAAGTGGCCTTCAGCGCGCCCGCGGCGCTTCGGCTGACGTGCAATGCCAGATGCAACTCTGCCGGCCCGGCCTTCAGTGTCCCCTGCCACGTGCCGGCAATGTGCGGAGCGCCGGCCGCAAAGCCCAGTGATGCGATAAACAGGAACATCACTGCCATCGTACCATTCGTGATTTTCATAAGAGCCACCTCCCAAATGAAGCGACATTACAAGAAAGGCACTGCGTCGATCAGGTGCTCCAAATCGTCCTCCATCGGCACCCCATTTGCAGTGATGCGGCTCACAGCGGAAGGTGGCGGCCGCCTTTTTTTAATTTTGCTATACCGCAGAGGATGGTTGCCTGGCGGATTCACGCGGGTGGCGTATCAGACGTTTGCAGTGTAGCGTCTGCGATCTCTCAAAGCGAGAGGTTCGTGCCGCCGCGCAACAGTCCCTTCGGGAAGCCGTAGAGCCCAAGAGTCAGGGTCTGCGCCAGCCGTGAAGAATTTTCTTGACTTCGGGCCGCGCATGGTGTAGTCTACAAAAGTAGATTTCTGCCAGGCTTTCCACAGAGTGCCCGGCCGCACGAGAAAAACAGTGCCAACCACGATTTCACTCCGAATCAAACCCTTCAATTTCCTCCAACGGACTGTTTCCACACTATTTAGTCTATCAGGTGCAGCAAAAGGCCGACTTTTTTGAGAAAAAAGAATTCTTTTTTTGAAAAACGAACCGGGGAAGTTATTGATAACAAACGATGAGCTGAAAAAACGAACCGGAAACGAACCGGAAACGAAGCTACCGAACTCGTTGAAAACAAAGAAAGTGCCAAAAAAACGAACCGGAAACGAACCGGAAAACGAAGCGGGCCATGTTGTTGAAAACAAAGAATCGGCCAAAAAACGGACCGGAAACGAACCTAAAACAACGCGAAGGCTACATGAACCCGCCGGAAGGGCGGGCCAGGCACGCCAAACAAGCCAAAAAGCCGCCGTGCCCCGGCCCGCTGCAGCTACTCTTTCGAGACTCGCCAGATCACGTTGCCGACATCATCCGCAACCAGCAGCGAGCCGTCTTTAGCCACCGCAACGCCCACCGGCCGGCCCTCCACCGTCTTCCCGTGAGGGTTGGGATCAAAGCCATTGAGGAAGCTGATGGGAGTGCCGGAGGGTTCGCCGTTATGGAAGGGCACAAACACCACCGCGTAGCCCGAACGGATGCTCCGGTTCCAGGAACCATGCTCGGCGATAAAGGCTCCGTGCCAGTAGCGGCCAGGGAATTGCCTGCCGGTGTAGAAGGTCGACTCGAGCGGCGCCACGTGCGGGCCAAGCAGGACGTCAGGAATGATGGCCCTGGCCACCAGGTCGGGCCGCTGCTCTGGGACGCGAGGATCGAGGTTCTTCCCGATGTAGCTGTAGGGCCATCCGTAGAATCCGCCGGGCGTCACGTGGGTGAAGTAATCCGGAGGCAGGTTGTCGCCCATCATGTCGCGCTCGTTCACGTCCGCCCAAAGCTGGCCCGTGTCGGGATTGATGGCCAGGCCGGCGGCATTGCGCAGGCCGCTGGCATAAATCGATGCGTGTTGGCCGTCAGGGTCCGCTACCAGGATGGCCGCCCGGCGGGAATTGGACTCGACGCAGACATTGCAGTCCGAACCGACGGAGACGAACATCTTCTTGCCGTCCTGGCTGAAGTCCACGGTCCGGGTAAAGTGCATTCCGCCGCCGGGAAGGTCGAGAACGTGCTCCTGCTTGCCGAGCCGTTTGGAGGTCTTTGGATCGTAGCGGAAGCGAACCACCTGGTCGGTGTCTCCGATGTAAACGTAGTCGTCATGGAAAGCGATTCCGAAGGGATCGTTCAGGCCGCTGGCGAATGTAGTGCGTGCGTCCGAGGGCTTTCCGTTCCCGGGATCGCGCAGCACGTAGACCTTGCCGGCATGGGTGTCCGAAACAAATACGTCGCCGTCGGGCGCAACGGCCAGGTAGCGGGACTCTTCAAACCCACGCGCAAAGACCGACACCTTGAAGCCCGGAAGCGCTTTGGGCATGAAGCCGGGCGTGGGGCTGCCCTGCGGCGGATTGGCCACAATGGGCTTAGTGAAAGGCTTGGGCAGCGTGGGCTCCTGGCCGTGCGTCACGTGCACGACCTGCGTGAAGCCAAAGGGCGCCGCCGTCAAAAACATTAGAACCAGCAGGTTGATGATTTTCATGCGTTCTCCTCAAAATCTTGATGTTCAAAGGGTCCCCATGCTTTGCTGCCAGCCTATCTTGCAAGACCGGGTTATGTCCACCAGTGAAACTGCCGTAGACTTGCCGCGACTTGACGGCTCAGGCAGCAGCGCGTGCACCTTGGCGGCTCACCGGCCTGACTTTTCGAGCGCCTGCTTCAGAGCGATGATGGCCAGCATGCTGGCGTGGCGCGAAGCCGGAGGCAGGCCGCCGAGTCCGGCCTCGACCTGTACCGCGGTCATCGAAGCGACTTCAGCAACGGGCTTGTCTGTGATGGCTTCGGTGAGCCAGGAGCCACAGGCGACAGCCGGAACGCATCCCTGGACCTTGAACCTCGCCTCGGAGATTCGTCCGTCGCGCACCAGGATCCAGAGCTTGATCACGTCACCACAGATGGGATTGCTGGCCTCGGCCACGGACGTGGGCTCCGGAATTTCACCCACATTGCGAGGATGGTTGAAATGCTCCAGAACTTGTTCGGAATACATAACGCCCCTACACGAGGTTCTTCAACAACACAACCATCACGACCCCGGTTCCTACAGCCAGGGCAATTCTTATGCCTCGTGTCTTGTTCACCTCGGGAATCAGGTCCGAAGCTGCGACGTAAAGAGTGGCGCCGGCCGAAAGCGCCAGACCGAATGCCACCCAGCGATGTGCGAGACCCATGCACAGAATACCCGCGATCCTGGAGAGCCCGAGCGCGCCGGCGGACTCCATGCCTTTGCGCCGGCTCTTGCCTGCTGTGACCATCACCGAGGATATGGTGAAACCCTCGGGAATATTATGAAGCACCATGGCACCGAAGATAAGTGTGCCGAGCAACTTCGAGACCATGAAGCCCGAGGCGATGGCGACACCGCCCAAAAAGGTATGAACGACCAGGCCGCCCAGCGCCGTGTATGCCACCCGGCTGTTCAGAAACTCCTCGGGATGGGTTTCTTCGCCGAAGTGGAAGTGGCCGGGCGCCACATGCTCGAACAGGTGAACAATCAGGTAGCCGACGAGAATCAAGATCGGGGCTTCCGCGGGCGCAAGCCGCAGGCTTTCCGGTATCATTTCGGTCATCGCGGTGGCCAGCATAAAACCGGAGCCGAGTGCGATAAAGTAAGTGAGGAACGACCGGCTCCAGGACTTGGCGGAAACGATGGAGGCTCCGAAAAGGTTGGCGAGTCCTGCGACCACCCCGAGGATAAGGCTGATCTTGATGGCTGCTAACATGGCGATTGGTTAAGTGCCCGGACGGCGTGTTCAGCCAGAGTGCCGGAAGTGCACAATCTCTCCGTCATGAACAACATATTCTTTGCCTTCCAGCCTCAGAGAACCGCGCGTGCGGGCTTCGGCGAAGCTGCCGGCATCGAGCAATTCCTGATAGGGAATAACTTCCGCGCGGATAAAGCCGCGTTGAATGTCTGTGTGGATTTCTCCCGCGGCATCGAGCGCCGTCATGCCCTCGCGAATAGTCCAGGCGCGGCACTCGTCCTCGCCCACGGTGAAAAATGAGATTAGACCGAGCAGTTGATAGCTTGAGCGAATCAGCCGGGAGATGGCCGACTCCTTCAATCCGTAGCTTGCCAGGAATTCGCCCGCCTCCTCCTCGCTCAGCTCGGCGAGTTCCTCTTCGATCTTGCCGCAGACGGCTGTGACGGCGGTCCTGGGACGTTGTTTGAGTCCGGCCTCGTGCGCAAATTCATCCGCAGCATTCGTTCGAGGCGCATCCTTCTCGCCGAGATTCAGGACGTAAAGCATGGGCTTGAGCGAGAGAAACGTGAAGCCGCGCAGCGCACGCTCCTCTTCCGGTGTAAAGTCGAGTTCACGCAGAGGCTTCTGCTCTTCCAGCGCCTGCTTTGCTTTCAGCAAGGCCTGATTCTCTTTTTCAAGTGCGGGGTTCTTTTGTTTCCTGAGATCTTTCTCAAGCCGCTCCAGCCGCTTTTCGATGACGGCAAGATCCGAGAGCACCAGTTCGAGTTCCACGGATTCGATATCGCGCTTTGGGTCTACTACGTCTCCATCGATCGGAATAGCAG
>JAKASH010000275.1 GCA_021828225.1 Acidobacteriota bacterium
CAACCCTGGCAACACCGAATGGCAATTCAGACGCCTGCCCAAGCTGGAAAACATAGTTCACCTCGAAAAACAGGCCGAGCGGGCCGCAGAAAGTTTTCCGCAAAGTGACGGTTTCCCTTTATTCCGTCTTGGGCGGCAGTGTTACAGAAACCGGCGCTGTCAGAGAAAAGTCCAGCCTCGCCTCAGACGGGATCTGCACTTTGGATCCCTTCGTGAAAACCTGAACCAGTGCTCCGGCGCCCGCACCGGCGCCCGCGCCGATCGCAGCACCCTTTCCACCGCCGGCGATTCCTCCAATCAGCCCGCCGACCACAGCTCCTCCTCCAACGCGCTTGGCGGTCTGCTTGCCACGCGAGCTGCCCTTTGCCACCGCCGCAGAACTCTGCACCGGATAGACCTTCCCACCGCGGCTGAGGGACGCAAGCTCAACCTGCAGTTCTGAACTTCCCTTCATGTGGCCAGCCTGTCTGGCTCGCGTCAGTCGAACGCGCACATCGGACCCCGCGCTGAACACGACCCTCTCACCCGATGCCACCGGGGCGACCAGGCTGGCAGCAAATTCCGTGCCCGGCTGGCTGGTCCTGGAATCGATCCCGTCAATCATCTGCACGCTGACCACTGTGCCCGCAGGAATCGTAAGAACGACGGGTTGTGGAGGCGGGGGCGGGGCTGCTTCGTGCTTGACCTCGGGCGCTACATTTGGCTCACGCGCCAACTCCTTCGGCGGGGCAGCCTCTTTTTTTACCTCAGGCGGCGCACTTGGAGCAGGAGCCGCAGCCTCCGTTGTGGCTTTTCTCCTGGCAGGCTGAGTCGCAGCTTTTTTCGCCGCCGCGCCAGTTATTGCCAGTTCATTCACGACCTTCTTCACGCCGCTGGCCTGCCTGGCCAACTGCTCTGCGGCTGCTTTCTCTTCCGCAGTCTGCACCTGGCCCGTCAAAACGACCGTGCCACCCTGCGTGATGACGCTGATGTCACGCGTCTTCAGCGTTTGATCCTGATACAGGTTGGCCTGAATTTCCCTGGTAATCGCGCCGTCATCAGGCGCAGATACCCGGCTGCACGCACTGAAAAACGCCAGAGCTGTAACCAGTAGAACTCCTGTTACGAATCGTGTTTCTCTCATCCTGTTGCCCTCCTTGCTGCATGGAGTACCAATGGCAATTTATGTGAACGCCGAAAGATGATGATGATTTCGTCTTTGATGCGCCATTTCGATGCCGGCCAAAGGCATCGCCGACGTGCGCGGGCTGGCCACGCCTCCAGTTCGGGTCAGCCGTGACGGCGGCGCTTGACGTGCAACTGTGCCAGTGACCGAGCTAAAGAGGCGTTGACGGAAGCAACTTCTTCGGAAGAGATTTTTTCCCGGAGGCGGGCAGCGGCACGTTGGCGCGCTTCTTCGACTTTTGCTTCATCGATGTTCTCGACAGGAATCGCCATATCGGTCACGATGGCCACGTGGCCACCGGTAACTTCGATGAGCCCCTCACCCACGGCCAGAAAATGGTCGCTCCCGCTTTTGCGTACAATCATTTCACCCGGCACCAGTTGGGTCATCAGCCGGACGTGCTGAGGCAGAATCCCGATCTGGCCCTCCACGCCCGGCAGAGTGACCATCTCCACATCCTCGGAGTAGGCTTTGCCTTCCGGCGTCACAATTTCCAGTTTTATCGTATCGGTCATATTCGACTGTCTGTTGCGTGAAAGCCTTACGGCCGTCAACGCTCAAGCCTCTTTGATTTCCTCGATCGGGCCCTTCATGTAAAAGTTGCCTTCCGGCACGTCATCGTGTTTCCCTTCCAGGATCTCCTTGAAGCCGCGAACCGTTTCAGCCACGGGAACCTGCCGGCCTTCGCGGCCAGTGAATACCTGTGCCACACTGAACGGCTGGCTCAGAAAGCGCTGGATCTTGCGCGCCCGGAACACGGTCAGCCTGTCTTCCGGCGAAAGCTCATCCATGCCCAGAATGGCAATGATGTCCTGAAGGTCTTTGTAGCGTTGCAGCACCTTCTGCACTCCACGCGCTACGTCGTAGTGCTCCTTGCCGACGACTTCCGGCGCCAGGGCGCGGGAGGTTGAGGCCAGCGGGTCCACCGCCGGATAGAGGCCCAGCTCAAAAATCCCGCGGTCCAGGACGAGAGTGGCGTCCAAGTGAGCGAAAGTGGTGGCCGGCGCCGGGTCCGTCAGATCGTCCGCCGGAACATACACGGCCTGGAAGGATGTGATCGACCCTTTTTTCGTGGAGGTGATGCGCTCCTGAAGGGCTCCCATCTCGGCGGCTAGGGTCGGCTGGTAACCGACGGCACTGGCGGTACGGCCGAGCAAAGCCGACACCTCGGAGCCACCCTGGGAAAAGCGGAAAATGTTGTCAATGAAGAGCAATACATCCTGATTCTTCTCGTCGCGAAAGTATTCGGTGATTGCGAGGGCAGTCAGCGCCACGCGCAGGCGCACGCCCGGCGGCTCATTCATCTGGCCGTAGACCAGGGCGATTTTGGACTCGCTCAGGTTGTCCTGCTTGATGACCCCGGCTGCCGACATTTCATGGTAGAGATCGTTCCCTTCACGCGTGCGCTCGCCGACCCCCGCAAAGATTGACACACCGCCATGGAGCTTGGCGATATTGTTAATCAGTTCCATGATGACGACCGTCTTGCCAACGCCGGCGCCGCCAAACGCCCCCACTTTGCCACCTTTCAAAAACGGGCAGATCAAATCAATGACTTTGATGCCCGTAGGGAGCACTTGCGGAGAAGTCGACTGGTCCACAAGCAGGGGCGCGGGCCGATGGATCGGATAGTACTTTTCCGCTTGAACCGGTCCGCGTTCATCAATCGGGGTCCCGGTCACATCGAATACCCGGCCCATCACACCTTCGCCGACGGGCACTGAGATCGGCCCGCCAGTATCCGTGACCTCGAAGCCGCGCTTGAGGCCTTCGGTGCCGGACATCGAGATTGCCCGGACCAGCTTATCCCCAAGGTGCTGTTGAACTTCAAGCGTCAATTTAGCGTGCTGATTCTGAACCTGGTGTTCAACGGTCAGCGCGTTATAGATTCCCGGCATTGCTTCCGGGAACTCGACATCCACCACAGGCCCGACGACTTTGACAATTTTGCCTCTATTCATCTTCGCACCCGGTTTCGTTATTTATACGCTGCGATATAAGTACTTGTGCATGTTGGCAGACGAGCTGGCTGCGTCAGGGCCCCGATTCATCGGGGCCGTTCATTGAGGCCACCAAAGGGGTAAAGCCCTGCAGCTTCGGTCCACGCGCCGGCGGCACGGCTGACGCCGTGCCCTGACGCGCCGATGCGAAGCTATTTAAGACCCTCTGCATAGTTAACATAGCGACCCGGCTTAGCCGGCCTGCCCTCCGGCGATCTCGAGCAATTCTTTCGTGACATTGCCCTGACGCAGCTTGTTGTATTCGAGAGTCAAATCGTTGATCAGGTCCTCGGCGTTGTCGGTAGCGTTCTTCATCGAGACCATGCGCGCGCTTTGCTCGCTGGCTTTGGCATTCGTCAAGGCCTGATACATGTATATGTTCAGATAATGCGAAAGGAGATAGCCCAGGACAGCCTCTGGGCTTGGCTCAAACAAGAACTCCTCGGTGTCTGCTGCCAATTCCTCTTCAGACGTCAACCCCGGAATCTTCACCAATTTGATCTCTCCCACCGGAAGGAATTCAATGACGCCCGGAACCTGGGTAATCGTATTGACGAAATACGTGGCGACGATTCGTACCTCATCCACCTCACGTTTCAGGAAGAGGTCGCGGGCAAAACCGGCAATCGTCCTGGCTTCCGGGTATGTCGGTCTGTCCCCGTATGCAAACTCGGCAACAAGCTGCCGGTGCGTGCGGGCGATAAATTGCGCGGCTTTACGCCCGGCCGTGATGAAGACGGTCGACTGGGGGTCGAACTGGGAGGCTAGGCGGAACAAGTTGGTGTTCAGCGCCCCGCATAGACCTCTGTCTCCCCCGATCAGGACGACCGCGCGTTTGCGGACCTCGCGCACTTCAAGCAGGGGATGGCTGAACTCGGTCATCCGCCTCGTCGCCGCCCGCTGGATCCGGTACACCATGTGCATAAACGGACGCCCGGCGAGCGCGGCCTCCTGGGCTTTACGCATCTTCGAGGCCGCCACCATTTGCATGGCCTTGGTAATCTGCGCGGTGCTGGTGATGGACTTGATCCGCCGGTGTAAGTCGCGTGGGCTGTTCATGGCTATTAAAAGGTCCACGGGCATCAGGCAACTCTGCGGAACCTGATCAGCGCCCTGGAGCTTGCCCCCTCCTTAATCCGAGTTCATTTCCAGGTCTCCTTGAACTGGTCGGCCGCGGCCTTCAACTCTGCCGTCAAAGCATCGCTGAGCACTCTTTCCTGAAAGATTTTCCGGAGCAGTTCCGCCTTGCGGGTGGTCAGGAAGTCTGTCAGCCCGGCCTGGAACTCTTTGACCCGGTCAACCGGCACGTCATCGACATACCCGTTTTGAACAACCCAGATCACGGCCACCTGTACCTCAACTGGAATGGGGTTGTACTGGGGCTGCTTGAAAATCTCGACGATGCGCTTGCCGCGATCGATCTGGGCCTGTGTCCTGGCATCAAGTTCTGAACCGAATTGCGCGAACGCAGCCAACTCCCGAAACTGGGCGAGATCTCCCTTGAGCCGCCCGGCCACCTGTTTCATGGCTTTGAGTTGTGCCGCCGAACCGACCCGGGAAACCGAAAGACCCACCGAAATGGCAGGCCGAACTCCCTGGTAGAACAAATCCGTTTCCAGGTAAATCTGCCCATCCGTAATCGAGATGACGTTGGTCGGGATATATGCGGAGACGTCGCCGGCCTGGGTTTCAATGATGGGCAAGGCCGTGAGCGAACCGTTGCCATACTTTTCCCCGACGCGTGCCGCCCGTTCGAGTAATCGGCCATGGAGGTAAAAGACGTCGCCCGGATAGGCTTCCCGGCCCGACGGCCGCTTCAAGATCAGGGAGACTTGCCGGTAGGCCACCGCGTGCTTGGACAAATCGTCATAGATAATCAACGCGTCCATGCCGTTATCCATGAACCACTCACCCATCGAGGCTCCCGCGAATGGCGCGAGATACTGACTGGCAGCCGAATCAGAAGCCGGGGAAGCGACGATGATGGTGTAAGGCATTGCCCCGGCGTCTTCGAGGACCGTAATGAGCCGGGCGATGTTAGACTGCTTCTGACCAATCGCAACGTAGATGCAATACAGGGGGCGATAGTCTTTTTCGCCAGCCGCTTCAGCCGCTTTGTTAAGACGAGCCTGGTTGATGATGGTGTCAATGCATAGGGTCGTCTTGCCAGTCGAGCGGTCACCGATAATCAATTCGCGCTGGCCGCGG
>JAKASH010000276.1 GCA_021828225.1 Acidobacteriota bacterium
GAAGGAAACGATCCCCAGCAAAGCATCAGCAAGACAGGGATAACGAGAGCTGCTTCAACCAGTTCAGCTCCTGCGTCTTCCCTCCAACTTGTAACCACTTGGACACAGATGCGCTTCAGACGTGTCCCCGCGTATTGACACATACGCCCCCATTCTGCCCCCTCCGAGTAGAGCATCATACAGAATTTCCCCCATATTTCGCACTCTTTTTGCTTCACCCCCCTGGTAGATCAAGCAACCCTTTTGCCAAACTCGAACATTACATCTCTTCCGCCTGGCGATTCGGTACCCAGAACGTCTGCCTGATCATCGGGGGAGACAACCTTACTTCGACGCCTTCGCCCTGCAGGAACGGACCCAATTTCTTCAGTCCGTGTCATCTGCGGACCGTCTACGGACTCAGTCTGGTTATCACGAATCCTGAGTATCCAGGAAAACTATGATATCAATATAAGAAAAAGCCGTTGTTGTCAATAAGGTAAATACCCCATTCATTAACTCCGCCGCAGGAAGGCATCCCGTGGACAATCCCCCGCCTGTCCGCTTCTGTTCGGGTCCGCCATTCATCGGTCGGTATTTTCCAGTTTGGAATGTCATAATAAGTAATTATATATGAAACACTTACAGCCCAAGCCTGCCGTGCTTGCCGCGTTTTATTCTCTCAAGCTCTGGAACGCCGGCAGAAGCTTGAAAGGCGTACGAACGCCCGAAATGCTTTCACCGCGTTGTTCGATTTTCTCTTCTTTCAGGTTTCCGAGCAAGAGCGCGGCCCGCTTGAGATAGTCGATCCGGTCTGGCACGAGTCCCATAATCCTGGCGCAGGTGGCGTCCACGGCTACGGGATCGTCGCCTGCCACCAGAGCCCCGGAAGTCTTCGGTGTTCCCTGGATCGGCCCATTTCCTTCCATGCCAACGATTCCGTCGACGATGGCAAAGTCTGGCCTCACAGTGCTGTTGATGTCCAGGATCGACCGGCTGAGACCTGCCCAATGCAGGACATTCTTGGGCCATCCGTAGCAATTTCCGGGAACGATGCCAAACATATTTTTCAGCGAGAGCGTGACTCCAACCCAGTGATGAGTCTTCATCTTGGGCATGGAAACCACAAAATCCGCCCCCAGAACCTTTTTGGGCAGGCAGAGAGTCTTCAGCTTGGAGGCCTGGGTGCGCGTCGGGACTTCAGAGACCTCGTCGGTATTTAAATCCACAAAAGTCCGTTCCAGCGGGCCGACGTAATCTCGCAGCCGCAGCACTTCGACGATTCCTTCCGTATCCCGTTCATGGCCCGGCCCTTCGGCTACGGTCACGGACTTTGCGCCCAGGCGCAGAAATGCTTCCCGCGCGGCCCTGATGACGACGGGATGCGTATTAATCAACCCGTGCGCGTCGGGCTCGACAAAGTTCGGTTTAATCAGGACCGTCTTGTCTCGAACCGGAAGCTGGAACTCCTGCAGGGTCTCCCACAGGATCGCTTCGACATCAGCCTCATAGCTAGAGACGGCTCGAATCGCCACCCTGGAAGGTTGGCGGTTGAAGGAAGGGACCAGGCTGCTGTTGGAATAACTCATGCTTTGCCCTTCGCCTGCAATGAGGATCCGAGCCAGTCGGGAAGGGCTCCAACCGCGAGAGAAGCCCAGGCAATGACCGGGATGTTCTGCAAGAAGTGGTTGTTGAGGTAGAAGGCTTGCAGCCTGGGTTCAATCGGCGCAGTTGGACGTCCGTAGGCTTTGAGGCAGAGATGAGCCAAAGCCAGGGATCCTGGACCCTGAATATCTTCTTGATTGCGCTCCAGCCATTCGAGGCTCTCGACGTTTGCGGAGCGGTCTTTGTTGTTCCTGAGCGCCAGCAGCGCCCAGGCGGTCGGCCCAATCCGGGGGATTCCCGGTTCTCCGTAGACAAGGGGGTTGCCTGCGTTCCAGCCGCCTCCCGGGCAGACCCGGTCATAGAGCATTCTTTCGGCCAACTGCATGCGCTTCCTGGCTTCCGGCGGGTAGAATTCCTCGGAAACATTCTGCAGAAGCAGCAGGGCATAGGCTGTCGGCTCAACCCAGCTCGCCGTCCCTGGCGTCCAGCCCCATCCGCGAAGGGAATGGTCCTGCCGGACAACCTCTTCAGATCCCCGGTGCCACCGCTGCCGAAAGCGCCACCAGGCATTGCCTTCCGCGGGCCAGGTCGCGCAAAGCCATTTGAGTCCTTTCGCAATCGCATCGTCCGGCGGTGAAGATAGCTTAAGAAGAGCGAGGCAGGCCAGGGCAGTTACCCAGCATCCCGGATGTTCGCCGGCGGCTGCAGGCCATGCGCCCTCTGGTCGTTGGGCGCGGTGCAGCCACTCCGACGCGGAAGAAAGCGCCTTGCCGCTTGCCGCTTCGCGCGCGCGCAGAGCCAGGATTGACCACCCGGTCGGTTCCGTGCTGCTTTGTGATTCCGGATGATAACCCCATCCGCCGTCAGGGTTTTGGGCGTGGCACAGGAAGTCAGAGAAGAAATCTCGCGGGAAGGGAAGAACGCTTCGGTCCTTCGCGGCAGGGCTTTCCAGCTTGCAGTCTGTGGCCATTCCAAACACGCCGGGTCATGCCGGTTACATGATATGTTCTTGCGACGCCGATTCTTCCGCTCCGATGGGTTCGAGTTCGTCGTCATCGATCTGGATCTGCAACTGATTGATCAGGCGATGCAGGTATCCGCGTGCGACACCCAGGGCTCGTGCCGCGTCCACCTTGCGTCCTCCGCATTCCCGGAGAGTTCTCATGATCAAACGCCGTTTGAATTCGCGCACCTCTTCTTCGTAGGAGCGGCCCACCGATGCGTGTTCGAAGTCTCCCCGAAGGCTGTTGGGCAAATGCCAGGTTTCAATGACCAGGTCCTCCGCCATCACAACAGCGTGCTGAACCGCGTTTTCCAGTTCCCGGACATTCCCGGGCCAGTTGTACTCTTCGAGTGCGTGCATGGCCAGGGGTGAAAAGCGGCTGACGTGCTTGCCAAACTGCTCACTGAATTTTTGCAGGAAATGCTGGGCCAGAACCGGAATTTCATCACGGCGCTCGCGCAAGGCTGGAATCTGGATCTGCACGACGTTCAGGCGATAGTAAAGATCCATTCGAAACTGGCCTTCTTCCACCATGCTTTCAAGGTTGCGGTGGGTCGCGCACACAACCCGCACGTCGGCGGCGATGGGCGAATTACTCCCCAGGCGCTCGAACGACCGCTGCTGCAGAACGCGCAGCAGCTTGGATTGCAGGGCCAAAGGCAGGTCGCCGATTTCGTCCAGCAGGAGCGTTCCGCCATGCGCTGCCTCAAACCGCCCCCGGCGCGTCGCGATGGCGCCCGTAAACGCCCCCTTTTCGTGGCCAAAAAGCTCGTCGTCAACCAGGGTTTCGGGCAAATTGGCGCAGGAAAAAGCCACAAAAGGACCCGTAGACCGCGGACTCAGCCGATGGATGGCTCGGGCCAGGAGTTCTTTCCCGGTACCCGTTTCGCCTGAGACCAGGACGCTGACATCGCAGCAGGCGACTTTGCGCGAGGTTTCGAACACCTGGTGCATCATTTCTGAGGTGCCCAGCATTTCGCCAAAGCGGCCCGCCGAAAGGTCCCGCGAACGAAGCTCGGCCAGCTCTTTTTCTATTCTTCGGTAGCGGCTGGCTCGGCGGAGCAGCAACCGGAGCTCGGCCATGTTGGGAGGAGTTGAAACGGTATCGTAGGCGCCGTTTTCGATGACGGAACGAGCGAGGTTGTCCTCAGCGTCCCCGACAATCGCGATGATGGGCGTTGCCCCATCAAGCTTCTTGATCGCGTCCATCAGGTGGAGGGTCGGGCCGGCGTTGGTGTCCTCACCCGTATCGTGTAGATCCAGCACCACCACATCGCCCCATGCCCGCTCTGCGCGCGTATTCTCAAGGTCACTCTGCTCGGCCGTTCTTACCTCGTAACCCGGCCCCAGAGTTCTGGTGACCACTTCAGCAAAGGCGCCATCTGAACTGCAGAATAACACCCGGATCGCTTGCTCGCACATCGCTTCTGCCTGCCCCCTTCGCGGCGTCAATCATGTGTCGCCTGCTTCTCTCCTGCAAGCGGAGGTGCACAATACTCAACTAGTAAACTTGCCTTTTCTCTGGATTCCCCCCTCCCTGATATTTCTACAAGAAGCGATGTTTGCTGGCAATGGTACTTAAGTACTACAGTACATGCCGGCAAAAAGGCGCCTCTGAATGCAGGAATTCAACGGAACTGGCTTCCGCTGCAACTACCGACTCGACTCCACCACCCTCCCCAGTGGAATCGCAATGCATCCGATAGGCTAAAATTCTACTCGGAACTTCAAGGAAGTCAAGCCCTTGTATCAGGAGGTGATATACATCACTAATCGGGCAGAGGGCGGGCAGGTTGCCCTTAACACGGGAGCTTGTACAACAGCGCCAACGATTACATCAACAACCCGATTGTCCCCACCTCCTCCAGCAACACTTACTCCAGCGTCCAACTTCAGGGAACGACCGGCATTAACGCCGGCAAGCCGGTCCTTAATTCCAGCGGGTTTACCCTTCCCTTGGTACAACAGCGACTGAAGCGCACAGGCCCGCCTTTCTCATGTTCTCAACGGCACTTACGAAATCGCAAACGTCACCCATGGCACCCCCTCCGCGAGGTCGATCAACGTGGCGAATGACCCGGGTGGCAGCATCACGAGACTGACGTCGCATTACGCCGGGTCTCCGTTCTCAGGCACGACGGGCACGCGCTGCCTGGCCGGATCTGCCAACGGCGTTCCAGCGTCCGCGCCAAGAGCGCTGACCATGCTCGGGGTTTGCCTGCTGGGCCTGGTACCACTCGCCGGACAACTCTGGCGCGCCGTACGCAAGTAACCACCGCCTCGGTCATCCGGCCCTCAAGGCTGCGGCTATTCGGGGTGGGGCCCTTCGCAGCGAGGCTTCGCAGAAAACACTTGACAATGCTACGCTATCGTGCTAGTCTTTCTGTCTGGGCCTGCCGCCAGGCCGCCCGGCGCGTCAGGGTATCGCGGGCCTTTATGGGCGGGCTCGAGACCCGCCCCGGCATGCCAGTCCGGTCGTGCTACAGGCGGCCAGCCGGCGAAGGTCGCAAGCGGGTAGCCGCGACACTGGTTTTTGTGTCGCGGGTTTTTTAGCCGCGAAACGCCCGGGGCGGGGAAAAGCGCTGTCGCAGCCGTGCACAAGAATCGCAGGAGACTTGACTGGGCTACGATGGCGCCGCCAGGGAGGCAAACATAGTCTGGCCAGACTTTTAATAACGAGCTAAGCCATTGAAAAATATAGATGAGTTTTGAAGACACCAAACATAAAAAATAAAAAAGAATTCTTTTTTTAAAAAACGAACCGGAGAAGTTATTGAA
>JAKASH010000277.1 GCA_021828225.1 Acidobacteriota bacterium
GTAGCTCCTCCGCCATGGTCGCCTGCCCCGTAAAACACCATGAGGTCTTTGACGGGTTCGCGCAAGTCAATGACTTTCCGTATGCGCTCGTTCAGCGTGCCCGCGGCCGTATAGCTGAATGGAATCCGGTATGTAAGCACACGCGTTCCATCCGGCCCCCGCCACCAGAACAGATCCGCAGGCAGGTGCTTTGATTCTTCTTCTGGCCGCATGAAAACGTAATCCGCCATCTCTTGGAGCTTCAGGATTTGAGGAAGGGTACCGGTGTGACCGAAGGAATCTGGATTAAATCCCACCCGAGCTTGACGGCCGAAGAGACGATGGAAAAGGCGTTGGCCGTACAAGCCCTGGCGGGCGAGTGATTCACCATTGGGCATGTTGACGTCGGGCTCCACCCACCAGCCGCCAGTGATCTGCCAGCGGCCTTCGTTGACTCGCTGGCGTATTTCCACAAGCATTTCAGGGTCGGTCTCAGCAACCCATTTGTAGAACAGAGCCGAACTTTCCGTAAAAGCAAAAGCCGGATTGCTCTTCATGTGGTCTAGAGCGGAGCGGAAGGTGCTGAGAACCACGGACATCGCCTCAGACCAGGGCCACAGCCAAACCGCGTCGATGTGGGCATAGGCAATCATGTGAAGTCGATATTGTTGTGCCCTTGGCGGCCATGGCTCGCTTAATTGTCCCGGCGGTGCATTCAAAGAGTGATCCATGGTTCCCACTCGTTGCAGGCCTTTGGGCGATTTTGAAAGCACCATGGTTGCGGTTCCAAGACTTGCCACCTTAATGAAATCTCTCCGGTCCAGATCCTCGCTCATAGAAAGTACTCCTTTCGAATTGTCGGAATTAGTCCGAATTTGAAGTTGCCTGCCAACTCCTTCAAGGTTGGAGAGTAGAGGATATGATAACCGATCTTCCGAGCGCCAAGCATAGGGTCATATAGGGGTTAAGGTAACCGGGCTGTTATGGCCAGTACGGGCGATCGGCTGGCGCTTTGAGGGCCGCAAGGCGACATGCCATTATACATATGGTTACTACCCGATCGGATGATGGCATATCGTTTCTTACCCCAGTAGGTATTTTTTTCACTACCATTAGAAGGCTTGGCTTGCTTTTTCAATAGGTTGCGATTGGCATGAAATGTGCTTCAGTGTCTACGCAAGTCCGTGCACATTCGCCTAAGCCGAGTACTCCCATGGCTCCTTGGCGATGCTTCTGCGGGAAAGTTCTGCCTTAGCCCAGCAGTTGTATCGAGTAAACCGTGTCGCAGGCAACGTTTGTGATGCCGGGAAGGTGGTGAAATTATGCGAATGGAATACTCTCCAATCAATGATCTGTATGGAGTCACGCCCATGAGGCGCCAACCGCGACAAGGGAGCAACGCATGGCTAATCGCGCTGCTGGTCTTCGCCGGATTGTTTTTCTTTGAGTCGATTCGCCCGGTAGAACGGTTGCGAGCTACTCCTCCATCTGATTTTGTCCACGTCCGTCCTGACGTCGGGTCGACGAAGGCGAACGTGCAAGAAGAGGTGGCGCAATCCTATTGGGGTGTTGCTGTAGAGTTTGTTCAGGAGAGCTATCCTTTTGGGTCCAAGCTCCCGAGTTCTCCTCCCTCGAATTTCAGACTTCAGGAGGCGAGCCAATCTGGCGTGCGAGATGCCTACTGGGACAAACTTCGTGAGATGTGGAGTCGGCCCGAGGTTTGGAATACTTCCTTTGAGTGGAGTACCGACTGGGTTCAGGGGGAATACAATTCGTTGGTAGCGATTGCGAATAATTATCTCCACTCTTAGTTATATTTTTGTAAAGGCAACCGCATTCCTGTCGTACTCGACAGGCTGTACCGGACGTGTTGGTAACCGCAGTCCGGCTTTATGAAAAGCCTGCCTTCTCGCCTGGTCATCAGATTGAGCTTCCGTTGGAATACGTGATCCCTCGCGTTGGAGTTGCAGCAGTTCGCGCGGGATAGGCGATCGTGGTATATCATATTGAGAGCGCTCTGGGCGTGTAGCTCAGTTGGATAGAGCATCGGATTTCTAATCCGAGGGTCGGGGGTTCGAGTCCCTCCACGCCTGCCACTTTTGCCCAGTCTTGTGGGATGCCAGTTACAGGAGTTGCTGTGGTTGGTGTAACCACCAGGAAAATCTTGCGACTCGCGCTTCCTGCCAATGAAACATAGCGCTAATAATCGTGGAGGGTGGTTTGTCGATGCCGGGAGCGGCTTGGAAACAACTATGACAGCATGGGAGCTATTAAGGACGGATCGTTGCTGTCCTCGGGCGCAAGGTCGTTTTCAGGAATAATTTCGAAGGTATTGGTGATCTCAGCTGTTTTGCCGATCATTGCTTCGACCGAGCAGTACTTTGTTTCAGAAAGATGAATCGCTTTCTGTGCCGCCTGTGGGGCGATCTGGCCGTGCAACCGGTGTTTAATAATGACTCGGGTAAAAACGCAGGGAGGTTCGGTCCGCTGTTCAGCGCTGAGATCGACTTCATAGCTGGTGACCCGTTGCCGCATCTTGCGCAGAATCGAGACGACATCGAACGCTGTGCATCCGCCAAGCGCCAATAGAGCCAACTCGATGGGCTTTGGCCCTGAATTTCCCTGAGCGTCATCCATTACGACGTGGTGTCCGGAGCCGGATTCCCCGATGAATTGACGCCTTTCTTCTCCAAGGGCGTTGAGGTGAAGTTTTGCTTCCAGCATGACGTCCTCCATTATGCGCTTTGCGCGGAGCTGCTGATGGTTCGCATGATCCACGGGGTGCTGACGGACTTGGGCCGGGTAATAGGAGTCCCGATCGCGCGATTCAGAATAAGTTGTGCACACATACCAAGAGCTCGCGACACTCCGAATAAGACCGTATAGTAGTCGAACTCCTTCAGTCCAAAAAGATAGAGGAGCGCTCCGGATCCCGCATCCACATTGGGCCAGGGGTCTTTGATCTTGGCGTGTTCCTTCAGGATTTCGGGCGTCACACGGAACAGTTGGTCAACGATCCGGAAGATTTCGTCGTCGGGACAGACGCGGAGGCCAAACTCATGAAACGCGGTGAAACGCGGGTCGGTAACCCGAAGAACTGCGTGGCCATAACCCGGAATGACGCGGCCGCTTTCAAGCGTTTCCTGAACATACTCACGCAACTGGGCGTCCGTCGGCGCGCCCTTATACCTTTTGTGAATCTCCAACACGAAGTGGAGGCCCTCCTGGTTCGCGAGCCCATGGAGGGGACCTGCCAGCCCATTCATTCCTGCTGACACAGCGTAGAAAGGATCGGACAACGCTGAACCGACGGTGTGGCAAGTGAAGGCGCTGACATTGCCACCCTCGTGATCGCAGTGCAAGGTTAAGTAGAGCCGGATGTAGTTCTTGAACTCTCCATCCGGGTCATCTAAGTGAAGCATCGAGGCGTAATCGCCTCCCCAGTCAAGGTCGGGGTTTGAAGGAAGGGGATCGCCTTTGTGGGCATGCATACGATAGATTCCAGCAGCGATCTCGGGCAGTCTGGCCAACAATGTCAAGGAGTCATCAAGCGCGGCTTCCCAGTACTCCTCCTTCCGCAAGCCTGCTGTGTAGCGGCGTCGAAATACCGAGTCACCCTCCATGGCAAGGATGGCTGTGCTGAACATCGCCATCGGGTGAGAATCGGATGGCAGGGCTTTCAAGACGTCCCAAATATAGGAGGGGACTGCAGCGCGTTGCCGGAACTCCCCTTGCAGACTCGCCAATTGCTGGGTGTCAGGAAGTTCGCCTGTCAGCAATAGGTAAAAAATCTCTTCCGGCAATTTCTGGGTAAGCTGGCCAATTGGGATGCCGCGAATGATCAGTCCTTGGTCCGGCTCGACCACCGAGGTATCACAGACCAAGCCCTTTACACCTCGCATGCCTCCGAACGCCTGGCTGATTGTTACTTCAGAAATGACGTTGCTGCCATGCTCCTTGACGATTGAATAGACTTTTTCCCTCAGACCAGGAATTTGTCGCGCCAGTTTGTCATGCAGTTTCCCCATCTATACCCCCAAACTACTCACTTACTACAGTCTAGACACAATCGAAAAATCGTATCGGTGAGCAAAGCCACCATGATTTGTGACCGCGATCACAAACTCGCTTTCATTGTTTTCAAAACGCCACTCATTTCCGCGACTAGCGAGCCTGCATGAAGAGATCGTGAGTGTCGCTTGATGGTGTTCATTGGAGCCCCATCGAATACGGAAGAATTTTGGCCCGCCCGGGTGCAAGAAGAGCCGGGAGAGTTGAAGCAAGCATGATTTTGAATAGCTTTTTCGCGCCCATATCTATTAAGCTGGAATTTACCCATTTTATTGGGGCTCAAGCATTGCTGCGTGTGGCAACAATAAACGGCATCTGTTGCCGCCTGCGGTCAACGGGCGGGGCTGCAACAGATTAATTTACCACAACTTTGCTGAGCGGGGTTAGCACTTGCTGGAGTTACCCCATTTTCGGATTAAATAGCATGTTGGGAGGCAATTTTATTCCAGGCGAAGGTGTACGCGGCGCGTTGCACCCTGCATCCAATCAACTTGTGGGCAGCGATGGAACAACCCATAGTACAAACGGCCAATAGGTTGCGAGGAACTCGGCTATTTAGTTTGGCAGTGGTGTGAACAACTATCGTTGAAAATTGAAATTAGTTGCCGGCGACAGGCTAGACGTATTCTGCGCCAGCCGAGCTTCGAACTCAGTTGTGTTTCCACATCGTCCGGCATCCAAGGTGGAGTCATATTGATTAACAGAAAACGGGGGAAGAGAGAATGAAAGAAGGCCAGACTATTCATTCCGGTGACATGAGAACCGTAAATCCAAATTGCTATCCTAATGACAAATACTGCCGATCCGCGAGGGAGTTGCTCCTGCCTGTTCTCCTGGTTCTTGCCGTGTTATTGGGGGTGGGATCAAAAAGGGCGAAGGCTGCCGAAGATTCGAGTGTTCTACGGGCCACCCTTAAAAATGGTATGAAAGTGGTCATCGTACGTAATCCACTGGCCCCGGTGGTTACAACGGTAATCAATTACCGCGTGGGCTCGAATGAGGCGCCGGAAGGTTTTCCAGGCATGGCCCATGCTCAGGAACATATGATGTTCCGTGGCAGTCCTGGACTTTCTGCTGGTCAGTTGGCGAATATTGCGGCTGCCATGGGAGGACAGTTCGACGCTGATACTCAGCAGACGATCACGCAGTATTTCTTTACGGTGCCGGCTGCGGACATGGATGTTGCGCTGCACATTGAGGCCATCCGGATGCGAGGCGTTCTTGATTCGGAAAAACTCTGGAACCAGGAGCGTGGCGCCATCGAACAGGAAGTGGCCCAGGACCTTTCCAATCCTGAGTATCTTTTTTATACC
>JAKASH010000278.1 GCA_021828225.1 Acidobacteriota bacterium
CACCAATTGGGTCTTGGAGCCAGCCGCAAATTGTTTCAGGACGGGAAACCACCTTGGCATCCAGCCCCACGGCTTTAAGGACAGCATTGACTTCGCCGTTGACGAACTGGAAGAAATCACTGGCATTCGCGTCGAGGCGCCGATCAACCGGAAAGGAGCTGAGATTCTCTTCATCGTTCCTTCCGCTGATTACTTCGGGACTCCGCACTATTACACGCTGCTCGGATACCTGCTGCTCTTTCACGAGATCGGGCTGGATTACACCTTCAGCGCGTACGCGTCGGAGGGAGGCAACTTCGGGCTCTTCAGTTCGCACGAAATGATGAAGCGGCTGAACGCCAAGATGTACGCCGAAGCCAAGCGGCTGGGCGTGAAATGGATTCTCGGCGGCGAGTGCGGACACATGTGGCGCGTGGTCCACCAATACATGAACACCGTGAACGGGCCGGCTGATTTTCTTGAAGAGCCGGTTTCGCCGATTACCGGAACTCGCTTTGAGAATGCGCGCGCTACCAAGATGGTCCACATCTGTGAATTTACCTCCGACCTGATTCACAACAACAAGCTGAAGCTCGATCCGAGCCGCAATGATCACTGGAAGGTGACTTTCCATGACTCCTGCAATCCGGCCCGGGCGATGGGGCTTCTGGAAGAACCGCGCTACATCCTGCGGAATGTCAGTAACCATTTCTACGAGATGCCTGAAAACACCATCCGCGAGCAGACTTTCTGCTGCGGCAGCGGTGCTGGCCTGGGTACAGATGAAAACATTGAGATGCGGTTGCGCGGCGGCCTACCGCGGGCAAATGCCGTCAAGTACGTTCGGGACAAACACGGTGTGAACCTGCTGACCTGCATCTGCGCCATCGACAAGGCCACCCTGCCGACAGCGCTCGAATACTGGGTTCCCGGAGTCGAGGTTGGAGGGGTCCACGAACTTGTGGGCAATGCTCTGGTGATGAAGGGAGAAAAAGAGAGGACCACCGATGTGCGGGGTGAGCCACTTCAGCAAAAGGAGGCGGTCGTCAATGCGTGACAGGGTTTGGATTATTGCCGGCCTCTTTCTGTTCCTCGGGCTCGTCACGTACCCGGTGTGGCACGACCTGGTTGCGCACACAACCTCGAAGCCGCCAGTTCTTGTTCTGCCCGCGCACGAAAAGCAGTGTGTGGCGCCCCTCAGTTATATGCGCACCTCACATATGAAACTGTTGCTGGAGTGGCGGCAGGAAGTCGTCCGGGAAGACAAATCGAAATATGTGGCGTTCAACGGAAAGGTTTACGACATGAAGCTTTCAGGGACCTGCCTGAGCTGTCATAGCCAGCAGGAGTTCTGTACGCGGTGCCACAACTACGTTGGCGTCCGGACTCCATACTGCTGGAACTGCCACCTGGACCCCGCGAAAGTCAAGAGGAGTGCTCGATGAAGATCACACGAAAGGAATTCCTGAAGTTGTCGGGAGCCTGCCTGGTCGCACTCTCCGGGAAAAAGGCCCTGGCGGTTCTCGATAGTCCCGGGAAAAGCCAAACCTCTTCGGCTTCCGGGTCCAAGGCGAGTAAGCAATTGGGAATGATCGTGGATACGCGCAAATGCATCAAGGACCAGGGCTGCACCAAGTGTATCGAGGCTTGTACCCAGGCGCACAACATCCCTTCTTTCCAGGACCCGGCCCACCAGATCAAGTGGATCTGGAAGAAGCCCTTTGATGATCTCTTTTCTTCTTATGAGACTCAGTATCTGGAGACTTCGCTCAAAGACGAATCGACGCCGGTATTATGCAACCACTGTGATAATCCTCCCTGTGTGAGGGTATGTCCTACGGGAGCGACTTGGAAGAGGAAAGAAGACGGCATCGTCATGATGGACTGGCACCGTTGCATCGGCTGCCGGTTTTGCATGGCGGCCTGCCCTTATGGAGCGCGAAGCTTCAACTGGGTTGACCCCCGTCCGCACATCGAGACGCTGAATCCCGATTTTCCAACCCGGACGAAGGGCGTGGTGGAGAAGTGCACTTTCTGTTCAGAACGGCTGGCCAAGGGTCAGGTGCCGGCGTGCGTTGAAGCTTGTCCTGAGAAGGCGTTGGTGTTTGGCGATGTGAATGACCCCAAGTCTGAGATCAGACAATTGCTCGCCAAGAGTTACACCTTGCGCCGACGGCCCGAACTGGGAACCGGGCCAAACATTTATTACCTCGTTTGAGGCGCTGCCGATGTTTATGCTCGAAAAAGCAATGACGGGTAGCCGGCGATACTGGACCTTGGTCGGCGTCCTGCTCGCAGTGATCGCGGTTGCGTTTGGTTTTTATCTTTACCAGCTCAACTATGGCCTGGGTCTTACTGGTATGAGCCGGAACGTCTCGTGGGGGCTCTACATCGGTCAGTTCACTTTTATGGTTGGCGTTGCCGCCTCTGCGGTCATGGTGGTGCTGCCTTATTACTTGCACAACCACAAGGAATTCGCCCGCATGACCATCCTCGGGGAGTTCCTGGCGGTGTCTGCCGTAACCATGTGCATGCTGTTTATCTTCATCGATATGGGGCAACCCATGCGGGTTTTCAATGTCATCCTCTATCCACAGTTCCGCTCTGTCATGTTCTGGGACATGCTCTCACTTACCGGCTATCTCGTGCTGAATGCCACCATCACGCTGGTGACCTTGCACGCTGAACAACAGGACGCTCATCCGCCCCACTGGATCAAGCCCATTATCCTCCTGTCGATTCCCTGGGCGATCAGCATCCACACCGTAACAGGATTCCTGTACAGTGGCTTGCCCGGCAGGCTCGGATGGCGGACTGCGATCATGGCACCGCGCTTTCTCGCATCGGCTTTCGCCGCAGGACCTGCCTTGCTGATCCTGCTGTGTTTCTTGTTGCGCAGGCAGACGGGCTACGACGTCGGCAAGAAAGCAATCAATGGGCTTGCCGTCATCGTCACCTACGCGATGGTCATCAACGTGTTTTTCATTCTCATGGAATTCTTTACCGCCATGTACAGCCGCGTGCCGGGACTGACGGAGGATTTCCAGGATTTGTATCTGGGGACGGTGATCCACACATCACTCCTGCCCTGGGGCCGGACCTCCTTAGTCCTGATGGCCGGCGCATTGGTCTTCCTGCTTGTACCCAGACTGCGACGAAATGAAAGGACCCTCGCGGTGGCTTGCGTGCTCGTTTTCTCATCCCTGTGGATTGACAAGGGTGTCTGTCTGGTGGTGGGCGGTTTCATCCCTTCTCCGCTGGGAACCATCACCCGCTACGTTCCGACCCTGCCGGAGCTGACCATCACACTGGGCGTGTGGGCAGTAGGAGCGTTGATGATTACTGTCTTCTATAAAATCGCTCTGGCAGTGGAAATCGCGAAGGAAGCTTCTTATGTTCCGGCTTACGAACTCACCGGGACGGCAAGTGCAATCGGTTCACAGGCGCATGCCCGTAGAGGCGTCACTGCTCCAGGTTCCAGCGCGGCCGGCCAGGCAAACGAAGGGGTTTCCGGAAAAGGTAGGGAACAATGGCATCAGTAATGAAGTCTCTCACGCGGCCGCTGACATCAGAGGAAAGGGAAAAGGCTTTTGCCTCCCGGAAGAAAGAGGAAGTTATCGAGCGCCAGCGCTTGCCCGTACGTTATCACGTTGAAGATTTCGACGTCGAAGACCGGCCGCGGCGCTTCCTGGAAGCATTTGCTTCAATCCTGAAGCATACCAACTACCGTCTGGCGTTGGACCATTACATCCGGGTCACTTCCAGATGTGCGCGTTGCGCGGTTGCCTGCCCCATCTACGACGCCACCCACGATCCACACGACATTCCCTGCTACCGTTCAGAACTGCTGCTTTCCATTTATCGCAGACACTTCACGGTCTCAGGAATCCTGCGCGCGCGCGTGCTGGGCGATCCCGGTCTAACCGACGAGAAAATTCAGGAATTGGCAGACTCTTACTATAACTGCACCGCCTGCCGGCGCTGCCACTTTGATTGCCCCATGGGTATTGACCACGCTCTGGTCACTCATCTGGGCCGTTATATCCTTTCGGAGATCGGCATTGCGCCACGGGCGCTTGTCGTGAGCACGCGCGAGCAGTTGATCGGTGCCACCGGCAACACTTCTGCCATTCCAGTGCCTGCACTCATCGACACGCTCGAGTTCCTGACCGAAGACATACAGGATGAAAAGGGCGTCCACGTGCCGTTCCCGGTCGACCAGGAAGGCGCAGAGTACATCTTCTTTACCGCCGTTTCGGACTACATGATGGAAGCGGAGACCCTCAAGGGTATCGCCGCTGTCATGAAGGCGACAGGCGACAGTTGGACGATCGGCACCGGATACTATGACGGCATTAATTACGGCCTTTTCTACAGCGATCACATCATGGAGCATGTCCTCCAAAAGATCCAGGCAGAAGCACAACGGCTAAAAGCCAAGAAAATCCTGATGGGTGAATGCGGGCACGCGTCGCGAACCGCCAAATACTTTTATCCCACCTATTGTGGCGGCAAGGATGCGCTGCCTGTGATCAGCATCCTGGAGTACACGCAGAAGGCTTTGAAAGAAGGCCGGATCAAGCTCGACCCGAAGATCCTTTCTGAACGGGTGACTTATCACGATCCCTGCAATTTTGCTCGAACGGGCTGGATTGTGAATCAGCCGCGCGAGGTTCTTAAGGCCTTTTGCCGGGACTATGCGGAGATGGTACCAAACGGTCGGAGCAATCTCTGCTGCGGCGGCGGAGGCGGAACGGTTTCGATCGATGAGGTACGGTCCTACCGAACTACAGTCAGTGGAAGGCTGAAGGCCGAGCAGATCCTGAGGACAGGGGCGAACTACTGTGTTGCGCCTTGCGCCAACTGCAAGAAGCAACTGCGGGAGCTTATGGAGGACCAAGGCATTAACTGCGAAATTGTTGGCCTGCATGACCTGATCTACAAGGCGATTATTCTTCCGGCAGATCCAAAGTTAGAGGAAGAGCCTGAAGCCTCAGGTGGCGATTCGGTCTCATTGTCGGAGGGAGGCGCATTGTGACGGGATGGATTGACTTTGGTCGCGGCCCGCTATTCCGTCTTTGCTTTGCATTGATGGTGCTGGGGCTGCTGCGTATCTTCCTCGTGACTTTGCTGGGCGTGAAGGAGGCCTACCAGCGGAATTCAGACAAGATTGTGTCCTGGAAAGAGATTCGCCGTCAGACCCTGGGTTGGCTGTTTCCCGTCGGGCGCCTCTGGAGACAACGGCCGATCTACAGTGTGCTCTCCTTCCTTTTCCATTTCGGGATGATCGTGACGCCGATTTTTCTTGCTTCCCACATCCTGCTGTGGCGCAACTCGGTGGGGTTTGGCTGGCCAGCCCTTCCGCAAAGAGTGGCGAAC
>JAKASH010000279.1 GCA_021828225.1 Acidobacteriota bacterium
TGGGACAGTACTGATAAAGCATCGATAATGTCTCACAGCGAAGGAGTAAAGTGGCTGTGATCTGACGGAAAAGAAGGAAGTAACGAACTGCCGCCTGTCGGGATGACGCCATAGCATGGCTGGCGCGGTGGATTCAGCGGGTTATTCCAGACTGGGAAATGATGAAGGAAGCCATTGCCAATGGCAAAGTACAGCTTCTTACAACCCCAGAGAGTAAGGGAACTGAGTAGGACACCTTAGTTCGTTCAGATAGAGCAATGCGGCATATTTGCCGAAAAACGAGGCAATTGGGTACTTCTACGGCTAGCCCGTTTCTCGTCAAAGTGTCCGGACTGACGGGACCTGCAGCGATTACTAAACCCTTCGAGGCTACTCGTTACTTATACCAGGCTGATGGGAGTCCAGCCCGCGTTCAAAGCGCAGTTAACGACAGAAAATGCGCCTGTGCGCCGACGACTAGTGAGTGCGAGTAGCGGGGACTTGGAGCGAAGCAATTGACTGGCCCGGACTCAGAGAGGGGCCTGCCTATTCCGCACGGGGCGCGCGAAAATGGAGAGGGTCTCGAAGATTTTGCAGGACCCGGTAATAAAAGAGGGCGGGGATCGCGACTATTGCATCCCGGCCAAGACTTCGTCCAGCGGCACCGTGGCGAACGTTGTGGCGTAGTCGGACGTCCCGTACGGAACAATAAGCTGCCGGCCGTGCAGCAGACTGCCGCAGGAATAAACGACGTTGGGGACGTAGCCTTCCCGCTCGTTTTCGTCGGGCTTGATGAGTGGCTCACGCAGCCGCCCAATGACTTTGGTCGGGTCGTCACGATCGAGCAGGAAAGCGCCGATGCAATATTTCCGCATCGGCCCCACGCCATGACTGATGACGAGCCACCCGGCCTCGGTTTCGATCGGCGAGCCGCAATTCCCCAACTGAATGAATTCCCACGGAAACTCCGGCCTCAGGATGACCTGCGCGGTGTGCCAGAAATGCAGATGATCGGAGAATATCACATAAAGATTCTCGTAATCCTGCCTGCCAAGCATCACGTAAAGTCCGTTGATTTTTCGCGGGAAGAGCGCCATGCCTTTGTTTTCGACCGCCGCGCCGCTCAGCGTGACGAACTTGAAGTGGAGAAAATCGGGAGTTTCGAGAAACTGTGGCTGAATTGCTTTCCCATCGTAGGCCGTGTAAGTCGCGTAATAAGTCCGGGCGCCATCATCGTCCTGAAAGAGAACGAAGCGAGCATCCTCGAGACCATGACTCTGGGCTGGTGTAAACGGGAACAGCACTCGTTCTGACAAACACGAGTCCGAGTCGAATTGAACTTCAAAACAGGATTGAGCCAACGTCAGAGTTTTCTTGGCCACCCTTTCGGTTTCGAGGTCACGCACCCGGAGCTCCTTCGCTGCAAGGCTGATACTGGTTCGCAATTCTTCCAGCGTGAACAACTCTCCAAGGGGCTTGAGCGCTTTCCGGCTGAAGGCGCCGAGCAGATCGAGTTCGCGGAGTTTCCGTTCGAACAGGCACTTTTCGAAAGCAGCGTTTGGAAGGGGCGCTGGCTCAAGGCTGTAACGGGTGGGTGCATCGATCACCAGCTTTCCATCGGAGTCCACAATTCCGCTGCGAAAGGTAATGGAGGAAATATGCCCTTCCCCCGCGGCTCGAAGGCTTAGAACAAAACGTTGCGAGCCGACCGCCAGCTTCGACTGGTCAGGGTGTGGCACGATGGAAGGATTGAACAATGCAGCAGCTTCAAATGAATACTCGTGAGTGAAATACGCACCCACCAATAACGCCCTTTCCTCGGAGAGTGTCCGGTCGCTCAATAAATAGGGGCGCACCTCCTCGAAGCGACGCCGGAAAAACTCGCGAATTTTCTTGTGGCGTCCGCCGAATTCAGCCCACAATTGCCCAAGGAGTGAATGAACTTCATCTTCGGGTAAGGCCATGATACGGTCACAAATCTCGCTGGCACGCTCCCCGCTCATGAAATGGAACGGCCGGACCAGGACGCGCTTGCTATCGGGATACAACGTGATTTTCGTACGATGGACGTTGATAGGTTTCATTGGTTCCTAGGAAGCCGGCTCGTTGAACACCGTGACGGCATTTTGCATGAGGTGCATTTCCGCAAGCGAGAGCAGGAATGCCAGCGTTGATTCGGCTCCCTGGTTCCCGTTCACCCGGTCCACGTGCAAAGCGTCGCGGCAGCCGCCGGTATTGACCGAGTGGAGTTCCAAGCCGAGATCGTTCCAACCCAAGAACCAGTCGAAAGCGCGTTGAGCCTGCTCGTACCACCAGGAGTCGGAGGTCGCGCGGTAAGCTTCAAGACAGGCAGATACCATCGAATGAGCCTCGATTGGCTGCTGGTCGAAGGTCGAGCGCGGGCCGCCGCGGCGATAGAATCCGTTACTGCCAATGGGCCGGAAGTGCCCATTTTCGGAGGTTTGTACCACCACCAGCCAGCGCAACGCATCCAGGCCCCGTTCGAACACAGCTTTGTCCCCGGTGGCGTGCCCGCTCAGGAGCAGGGCGTGTGCCAGCTTGGGATTGTCGTAACTCAGCTCCTCTTCAAACCAGGGCCAGTCCGGGTGAGAGGCCCTGTCGAAGATGTCCATCAGGCGGGCGGTGAGTGTCTCGCGAGTCTGGTGGGCCAAGCTGTCGCCACTGAGACGGCGTAGATATTCATGGATGCCGATGAGGCAGAATGCCCAGGCACGCGGCGAAGTAAACTTCCCCACCACCGGCAACGCTCGCGCGAAGAGTTGTCCGGCCATGATTTGGAAACTCCGATGCGGGGAACGTCCTACGGCCACGCCCAGTGCCCAGAGCGCGCGAGCGTGACAGTCCTCAGACCCTTGTTCATCCAGCCACCGGCGGTCGAAACTCAGGAAGTTATGGAACCGTTTCGTTTTGACATCAAAAGCGTAATTCAAGAAGGCCGCATAAGTGGTGGAAAGCGCCCGGACGCGTGCCGGTTCCTCTTTCAGCTCGTCGAGAAGGGTCGCAAGAATGAAGGCCCGGGCGTTGTCATCCGTGCAGTATCCTTCGCAGAAATTCGGCACGGTGAGAATTGCGTGTTGAAAAATGCCGGTCGAATCCGTCATCCGCGAAAGATGGTCCAGCCTCACTTCCGGCAACGCACGTTGCAGGTCGAGAGTTTTCGTAGCGAATATTTTTCGGGACAGCACGGCACCCTGGAGGCGAGCCTGTTCGAAGGAGTGCATGTAGAGCCGCGCCGTGTTGCTCCACACCATATCGCGGCCCAGCTTATAAGCATTTTTGCGGATGGCATGACGGCGTGTCGTATCCCGCAGCAAGCCGATCACCTCGCGCGAGATGGCCTTGGAGTCGCCGAACGGCACCAGCACTCCCCGGTCTTCCGCCAGCAATTCGGCAGCGTGCCAATACGGCGTCGAGACGACAGCCTTGCCCGCGCCGAACGCGTAAGCGAGGGTCCCCGAGGTGATCTGAGCTTCGTTAAGATAAGGCGTAATGTAAAGATCCGCCGCGCCAATGAATTCCTTCAGTTCTTCCAGTTCCACGAAGCGGTTGTAGAAGATGACGTTCCGCTCGATTCTATTCTTCTTGGCAAGGATTTCGAGACTGAGGCGATACGTTTCACCGCGCTCCTGCAACTCGTGGGGATGCGTCGCGCCCAGCACGATATAAACGACGTCCGGGAATTCCGCCAAAATCAGCGGCAGAGAATTAAGCACGTGTTCAATTCCCTTGTTGGGCGAAAGCAACCCAAAGGTGAGCAACACCACCCTGCCTTCCACGCCAAACTGGTCCTTGTAATAGTTCGGATCGACGAAGGGTATGTCGGGGATGCCGTGCGGGATCAAGTCGATTTTGGCGGGCGGAGCCTTGTAGACTTCCTGCAACATCTGGCAGCCGCGCTCGGTCATGACGACCAGCCGGGTGGAGCGGGCGATCAATTCCTGCATGACGCGCCGCTGCCCATCGTCCGGCTCGCGCAGAAGCGTATGAAACGTGGTGACGACCGGCATTTTGAGTTCGCGAACCAGCGCCAGCACATGACGTCCGGCCGGCCCGCCGTAAATCCCATACTCGTGCTGAAGGCAAAGGATGTCCACATTGCTGATGTTGATGAAGTCCGCCGCACGTTGGTAGGACGTCAGATCCTGCTCCTCAACCTCAAAGCAAACCACGTCCGGATACTCGTAACCACCCTCGATGTCATTGACCGACACCGCGAAGCACTGGCTTTGGGGGTGTTCCGCGGCTACCGCAGTCAGGAGGTCCGATGTGAAAGTGGCAATCCCGCACTTTCGTGGTAAGTAGTCGCCGAGAAAGGCAATCTTTCGAATCTTAGATTCTGGTCCCACAAGTTCGTTCGTATTATACCCTGCCCGCGCAAGAGTCGCACTTTCGAACTGAAGACCAGCCAAAGCGGAGAGCGGCAAGGACGTGACTATCCACTAGGGGAGAGACGGCGAATCGGAGTTCGCAGGTGTGTTCCGCAGGAAATCGGTACGCCACTCCCGTTTTGCCACGAGCCGTGAAGTTTCGGTATAGCGTGAAAACCTCTTGCTCCAAGTGTGCAGGGTCACTTGCCTCAAATCCTGGCCTCACCGTGCAGCGGGGGAGAGACGTTGCCGACGATTCCTGCCGGCGGCCAGGGCAGGACCAAGGGGCGTCATAAGAAGTCTTCAGGTGGATCTGGTGATTCTGCTCCACTCGCCTGCCTTCACTCTGGGCGGAAATAAGAGGGCAACGAGGGGCATGCCAAAAAACCTCGCCATCATTTGCAAGAGATTCATTCTTGAACCCCTTCTTGCGGCGTCCATGTTCTGTCTCGGCGGCGCCTCAACGACTTCCCCTTGGGCTGTTATTTATCCCATGATGTGTATTGGGAAATTCGAGAGACCTCCTCGATTTGAACCAACCGAGTTCCCAAGACCACTCTTGCCAGGCCACCCGCGCGCTCAAACTGGTTGCGCAGTTTGCACCCACGTTTCCCGTTTGCCCCCACAGGCTTAATAGGAGCGCTCGCGTTCCCTGCGGAAAAATGAGAGCGATGGCGCCTCGGAAATCCTTGTCGCTTCGAAGCAGCGGGAGGACTTCCTGATCAAGAGTCCGGGTCAATTTCGTGTCACAATCAGGCTTTACTTTGAAGAGAACAATTCGTGCGAACATGTCGTTTCCCGTCCATTGCTATCTGCCGCCACCAGATCCTGTATGGCAACTCCGGCCACATTACCTATACCCTCGAGCGATTCGCGCGTCAGTCCTGTACTGCTCACGCGTGTGGTCACAATTGCTCACCCCTTATTGCGGGGGAACTCCCGAGCGGTGCCGGCCATGAGCTGGCACCGGACGCAGAATCCTCCTGATCG
>JAKASH010000280.1 GCA_021828225.1 Acidobacteriota bacterium
GGATCTCTGCCCGTGGGACCGGGGAACGTTCGGATCGATGACCACCCGCTTTTTCGGTCCTCCCTTCCGGGCGGCCGCTGCCGAAGCCAAGGCTGTGCTGGTGGAACTGGCAGCCGAAAAACTGGGTGTGCCGAAAGATCGCCTGAAAACCAAAGACGGCACCATCTACGAGGTGGGAGGAAATAAGAAGGTCACTTACGGCGAACTCACAAAGGGGAAGAAGATCGTGCGCCATGTGAAAGGCGCGGCAGTGGAGACAGCCGCCGACTTCACCATTGTGGGCAAACCCGTCCTCAGGCGGGATTCTGTTGCTAAGGTCACCGGCAGGGCCCACTTTTCAGGGGACATCAGGGAGCCCGGCATGCTCTGCGCCCGCATCTTGAGGCCGCCGGCACACGGCGCCAAGCTGGTCAGCGTGGACACCTCCGGCGCGCGGGAAATCGACGGCGTCCAGGTTGTCCATCAAGGAGACCTGGTCGCAGTGCTTCACCCTGAGCCTGAAACAGCGGAGAAGGCACTTGGGAGAATCAAAGCGAAGTTTGACCAGCCAAAGCCCTATGCGAACGCCAAGACGATTTTTGAACATCTGCTGAAGGTCGCGCCCGCAGGAGAAGTCGTGGTCGAAGGCGGAAACCTCGCCGAAGGCCAAAAGGCGGCCGACTACGTGGTGGATGAGACTTATCTGAACAGCTATGTCGCTCACTCCCCCATGGAGCCCCATACGGCGCTTGCGAAGATGGAAGGAACCAAGCTGACCATCTGGGCATCCACACAAACGCCCTTCCCGCTGCAGGACGCGGCGGCTTCTCTGCTAGGCATGTCGCCTGCCGACGTCCGTGTCATCACGCCCTTTGTCGGCGGTGGCTTTGGCGGCAAGAGCGCCATCCGGCAAGCATTGGAAGCGGCGAGGCTGGCGAAGCTGACCGGCAAGCCGGTCCAGGTGGCGTGGACGCGCGCCGAGGAGTTTTTCTATGACACGTTTCGTCCCGCCGCCATCGTCAAGATCAAAGCTGGCGTTACCAGAGCAGGCTTAATCACGTTCTGGGACTACGGCGTTTACTATGCCGGAGCAAGAGGGTCAGAGCAGTTTTACGACATTCCGAACCACCGGACGATGTCGTACGGTTCCGGCTGGACTGCGCCTCCGGGCGCCCATCCGTTTGCTACGGGCCCGTGGCGGGCTCCCGGCAACAACACCAACACTCATGCGCGCGAATCGCAGATCGATATTCTGGCCAGCAAGGCCGGCGTCGATCCCATCGAGTTCCGGCTGAAGAATCTGAAGAACGAGAGAATGCGGCGCGTTTTGCAGGCCGCCGCGGAAAAATTCGGCTGGATGCCGGCAAAGTCTCCGAGCGGGCACGGCTACGGAGTGGCCTGCGGGACCGACGTAGGCAGCGTCGTCGCCCACATCGCGGAAGTTGCCGTGGACAAGAGCACCGGCAACGTCCGGGTCAAGCGAGTGGTCTGTGCCCAGGAGATGGGGCTGTGCGTCAATCCCGAGGGAGCCCGGATTCAGATGGAAGGCTGCATCACCATGGGCTTGGGATACGCGCTGACCGAGGAACTTCGGTTCACCGGCGGTGACATCCACGATCACAACTTCGATACTTACACGATCCCGCGCTTCTCCTGGCTCCCGGAGATCGAGACGGTCATCCTGGATGCTAAAGACAAGCCGGCGCAAGGCGGAGGTGAGCCGGCGGTCATCTGCATGGGCGCCGTGATTGCCAACGCTGTGTACGATGCGACAGGGGTCCGGATGCTGCAACTACCGATGACGCCCGAACGGATCCAGGAGGCTTTGTCACGCGCCTGACCAACCCCAGGCGTTACATGGCTGGCAGAGGAGGGAATTCGTCGATCCGAAAGCTGCAGAGCCAACATCTTCGACGATAGCATTGGAGTGGGGTTCCTGGTATTACGATCCGCTTTTTCTGCAATTCACCGATCGAACAATTGCAAGATCAGAATCGCAACACGGGGAAGATGGAAGGGATCCTTGACTGGAAGCGCTATGACTTCGGTGGTAGGCTGGCCCTCCCGGGTCAAACGCTGCCGCCACTCTCCGACCCCGGGCATGGGAAAATGCGAGAACGCCCACGAGTGGACTTTGTCGTACCATTCCGCGCACCACGCCTCGCCGGTCAGGTGATGCGCCAGCAGTAATGCGTAAAGCGCCTCGGTGTGCGGCCACCAAAGCTTCTTATCCGCATGCGGCAGGAAAGGTTGATTCCCCATGGCGTCGATTCCCAGGAAGATGCCGCCGTACTCTTTATCCCAGCCCGCCTCAAGGTGCCACCGGATCACTTCTGCAGCCCGCCGGGCCAGCGCGCGATCACCCCGGCGTTGCGCCCGATGCAGTACAAACCACATGGATTCGATGGCGTGGCCGGGCATCACAAACGTTCCGGCATTGGGCGGCAGCTCTTCGTAGGCGTCGGTAAGGAACTCGAGCAGAAGCCTGCGCTCCGGCCGCACAAAGTGGTCCATGACTCGCGCCGCATAGCCATCGGCCAGTGCTTCAAGGTCGCTCCCTGCGGTTGTCTGCGCCAGCTCGCCCGTGGTTTCCGTCATGATCATCGGGATGCCGTGGTTCTTCCAGCCCGATGGCAAAGGGTACGGCGCTGTCTCATGAAAGTCCGGCTCTTCGATTCTTCGCCGGACACGCTCAAAGGTTGCGCGCGCAACCGAGAGGATATCCGCATCTCTCACGGCCCGGTAGTATTCACTGAAGCCATAGACCACAAAGCAGTCCGTATAAATGCTCGTGGCCCCTTCGATCACTTTTCCTGACCGGTCCGTGTGATAGACCCACCGGCCCTGCTCATCCCGCCCGTGCGCCAGGAGGAATCGAATGGAATTCTCAGCAACCTTCAGAAATTCCGGCCGCTTTTCGATCCGGTTGTAGAGCGCTGAAAAGGTCCACACAGAGCGCGCCTGGGACCACATGAATTTGTCGCCAGAGACCGGCGAACCGTCCTCGTTCATGCAGGACAACACGCCGCCCTCTTCCCAGTCGATTCCATGCTTCAGCCAGAAAGGAGCAACACCGTCCAGCAGAAGGCTGCGATATTGATCGTAGAGTTTCCTGGAGTCCATATCGAGCGCTGCCTTCTACCAGCGGGAATCTACTCCGGGAGACACAATGCCTGCGAGAGCGCGGGCCGTAAGGCTTGTCGCTGTATTGAACGCATTGGGTTCGCCCTTGGTTCGGGGGACGGCGCCGTCGTTCAGGAGGCCATATGACTTGCCGTTCTCAGGATTAATGATGAAAGCGTCAAAACGCCGCACTGCTTGCGCGACCCGCGGGTCCCGATCAACATGCTCGTAATACCAGATCAGGTAGTCAACGATTCCAGGGCTGCGAGTTCTGTCCCAGCTATCTTGATTCTCTTTTGACCATGTGCCATTGGCGAGTTGTGTCCGCAGCAGGAATTCGATATTCGGCTTGACGGCCTTGCCGATCCACTCTCGCCAGGCCGGGTCGCCGCAATGCAGGGCGAACGACAGGATGCCTTCGCCGACATACGCCGCGGTCCCATAGGTCTGTTTCTGCCACAGGTTGTAATCGACCTGGGGATTACCACGATTATTCCACGCAGCGTTGTCCATAGCCAGAATATGAGGGATGTTGCCGTCACTCCTCATCGTACTTAAGATCCACTTCAATGCGTGATAGGAGACTTCCCGATACTGATCCTGTTTCGTGATGTGATACATCCAGGTGAAAACCTCGCCGCCTGTGAGCGCGGAGGAGAGCGTGTACTGGTCGCGGATGGGATCGGTCATCACATCGTCTTTGACGTGGCGCCAGCCCGTACCAAGCGCGCCGTTCTTGTGGATCATTCCGTCTTTTTCGATTGAATTAACGTAGCGCTGTACGGCGTCGAAATACTCCTTCTGGCGCCGGTGATCCACGTGATTGTAAAGCGCGATCAAAAGCCCCAGCGCGCTGCCGGTATCGGCCAGATAAACCGTACCGTAACCTGAGGCCCAGAAGCCGTTTGGCATCTGCTTCTTCAACAGGTAATCACCATAAGCAATAGCGGTGTTGAGATAGCGGCGATTGCCGAAGATCTCGTACCCATCCACCAGATCACGCATGTAGTAACCGCCGACATAAATCGTCGGGTAGGTGCTCTTGTTCTTGACGATATAGTCGCAAAGATTTTTCAGAAGCTCGCGTGTCTGAACGCAACCTGTCTGGGCACAGAAAGGGTCGAGTTGCTTCGCCGGTGCAGCTGATAGAAGCATGGGAAATGCAAAGATCACAATGACAAACGCACACAAACGCGCGGCGTATTCTCTAAGCATCGATGTTTCTCCTTCGAAAAGAGCTTTAGCCTATTAACACCCCGGGGATGCCCCTGAATATTTCCACCCCTCAGCTCAGCGCGGCCGACCAGCCCAAGACGCCGATGGCAGCCAGCAACACGACTAAGCCGGCGCCCATCCAAATCCTCTCGCGGGGGCCGGAGTTTTTCCATTCGCCGGCTATGATGCCGCACGCGTTGGCCGTCAATAGACCCACTACGAGAGTCAGCGGCCAGCCGATCGCCGGCCCCAGCTTGCCCAGCTTGGGGGCCGAGGCGCCGTAAACGAAGATGTTGCCGCCCCAGAGCAGGCCCATCAGGATGGTCAGTCCATAGAGCAAAGCTGAGTTTGACTGTTTATATTTTGGCCAGCTCTGGTTTTGCTTGAAAAGGTACGCGCAGAAAACCAGGTTGGCCACTGCGCCGCCCGTCAGCATGAGCAGCCAGACCAGGTTGGACCCTGCAAACGCGCTATTGCCCAGGCGAACTGCGGAATGGATAATCCCCTGGGCTGAGCTATAGCCGATGTTGAACACTGCCGAAAGGATACCCGAACCTGCGCAGAGCAAAAGGCCGATCCAGAAAGGTCGCGCTTTGCCCACCATTTCCCGCCGCACGTTTTCGTTCTTCTGGCCCCGCTCTTTCAGCTTCCCCGCGTAACCGCAAAAAACAATGCCGACAAGCGCGATAGCCGTCCCCGCCATAATCGCTTCGCCCTGTTGCTGAAAGAGCTTGCCGGGAGCCAGCACAAAAATGGGCAGGAGCGAACCGAGCGAAGAACTGATCGCCAGAACAAAAGTGTTGCCCAGGGAGATGCCAATGGCGCTCACGCCCTGGCCAAACATGATGGCGCCAAAGCCCCAGGCAAAACCGCACACGGTGGCCATGACGATGGCATGAGTTGGAGCTTCGTGAAGCGCTTCGCCCAGATGGGAAACCGTTGCGACCCCGATGACGACGGGCATCAGCAGACAGGAAACTAGAATGAAGAGCGCCCAGACGTTTTCCCACGACCATCGCCCCAGATACCGCATGGGCA
>JAKASH010000281.1 GCA_021828225.1 Acidobacteriota bacterium
GTATGCTTGAACTCGAAAGCGCGCTTCTTCAGCACCGCGCTCAGCCGCTCAAGGTCTTCCAGCAGCAGCCGGGAAGCGTCCTTAATCAGCAGGCCCTGGGCCGTATCCACCACGTCGTTTGACGTCAGCCCGAAATGGAGATAGCGAGCCTCGCGGCCCACGTGTTCGGCCACGTTGGTGGTGAAGGCGATCACGTCGTGCTTCACTTCCTTCTCGATCTCCAGAATGCGCTCGACCTCAAAGCGGCCTTTCCGGCGGATGGCGCGCGCGGCGCTTTTGGGAATCAGTCCGGCTTCCGCTTCGGCCTCGGCCGTGGCGATTTCCACGTCCAGCCACTTTTGGAATTTGTTCTCATCGCTCCAGATGGCGCCCATTTCCGGGCGGGTATAACGAGGAATCATAGTTTCTCCACAGATTACGCAGATTTAGAAAAGATAAAACGGCGATACTCTAATGATTTTGCGCCGAAGTTTAATAATAAAGCCACCTCGTGGCGTGTGGCTTTCAAATAGTTAATCACCTGAGCTTCTTCGGTTCCGGTGAGTTTTTGTAGCGCTTTCAATTCGACGATTACGGAGTCAAAACAGACGAAATCGGCCCGGTAATCGGTCGCCAGTTGGGCGCCTTTGTAGAAAACCGGAATATGAACTTCGCGGCGGAAGGGAATACTCCGTTCGAGCAATTCCTGTTGGAGCGCTTCCTGATAAACCGCTTCCAGAAATCCGCAGCCCAGCTGTTGATGGACTTCCATCGCGGCCCCGATCACAGCATGAGTCCGCGGGTCTCTCTTGTCTTCGACTGGCATAAGTAGCCAGCCAGTTTACCTCAAGTTCTTAGCCTTGGTTCTTTTAATCTGCGCAATCTGTGAAATCTGCGGACTAGAATTGGAAAACTTTGGTAGGTTCAGTCTGGCTGGCCAAGTGCAGTTCCGAAGGGCGGCCGCTGCCGCGTCTCTCGAAGGCCTGGGCGGCGGAATGCATGGCCAGCCCGGGGTGATTATTCTTGTCGCTTAGGTGGGCGAGCACCAGCACTTCCGCCGAGCCGTCGTAATCCTCGGTGAGGAAGCCCGCCGTGGCGTGATTTGAAAGGTGGCCGTGGCGGCTCATCACGCGCTGTTTGACGAACCACGGATACGGCCCGGTTTTCAGCATGTCGAGGTCGTGGTTTGATTCGAACACCAGGCAATGGCAGCCGCGCGCGTGCTGCTTGACGAGTTGCGGAACGTAGCCCAGGTCGGTAATCACTCCCACTTTGATGCCTTCCGCTGTCAGGGTGAAGGCGATCGGGTCGACCGCATCGTGAGGAATCGAAAAGGGAGCAATTTCGAAATCGCCGATGGTGAATTTCTCGCCGGCAGAGATGGTTTCAAAGGCTTTGATGCGGGGGTCCCACTCGACGACTTCGCGCGTGGGGCCGGTGATGTAGATGGGAATATTGAGGCCAAGCGCCAGCGACTTCAGGCCGTTGATGTGATCCACGTGCTCGTGGGAAACGATCAGCGCGTCAAAGCGCTCGGTGCTTTCGCCGGCCGCGGCCAGCCGCCGGAATGTTTCTTTCTTGCTGAAGCCTGCATCCACCAGCAGGCGGGTACGTTCCGTCGCCACCAGCGTTGAATTGCCTTTGCTTCCGCTCCCCAGTACGCAGATTCGAACGCTCAACCAGCCTCCCGGAACGATCAGTTCGAAGCGGACGCCGGGCGCCTGCCCCGATAATGCTTTCATCGCATTATAAGGCACCTTGGCTGAGGCGGAAATTGAAAAAGGAATGGCAGGGTTATTTTTCGGCCCACAGAGTGTAAAGCGCGCCCGCCATCACCACGAGGCAGACGATAATGCTGGTGATGATGAGGGATGCCAGGGGGAAACTGTACACAACGGTGCCCGGGAACACGTTCGGGTGTTCAAATTGTTTGGCCAGCCATGGGGCGGCGAATATCAGCAGGGCAATCAGCACGCCGCCGCCCACCGCCAGCGCGGCTTTTTCAGCGATCAGGATGGGGCGCATGGCCCGCTCGGCGGAGGCCCGGCGGGCGGCCAGCGTGGCGCGCCACCAAACGCGTCCGGCTTCCGGCACCGGCGCGGCCGCGCGAAGCTGTTCGCTGTCGTTCTGGAACAATTCGTAGACAGAGACAAGCTCGGCGC
Source organism: Acidobacteriota bacterium (assembly GCA_021828225.1). Next base: position 2,142 of record JAKASH010000281.1, read on the forward strand.
ACGAGGCGCAGCCAGCGACATGCTTTCGCAGCGGTTCTTCGAAAGCTTCCGGCGCGCAACCCTGGCCCAGGGCTTCCAGAATTCGCTCTTCGTTTTCGCAACCTGACTGTTTCATGGTCTTGCCTTCCTTGACTCCTGCATGTTATCGCGACTGTTCCCGCCAATCAAAGCAATGAGCTTCTTCCGCGCGCGAAACAGCAGCGGGCGGACGCTGGCCGCTTTCATTCCGGAGGTTTCGGCGATTTCCTTATGGCTGGCGCCTTCGGCATAGGCCAGCCAGAGCAACTGGCGTTCTCGTGGCTTCAACTGCGCCAGCGCCCGGCCCAGGTCCGACCGCAACGGAACATTCGCCACGGCGTGGTCTTCCGAGGGCAGGTCGGCGGATTCGATGCCTGTGGGGCCGTGCCTTTGTGCCGCCCGCCAGTGGTCCCGAAGCAGGTTCGTGGCAATCCGGAAGAGGTAGTTCTTCCGGTGAGCCTCTTCCTGAGGCGGATTTGCGGAGGAGAGAAAGCGGCAATAGCACTCCTGCAGAAGGTCATCCGCCAGCGCCGGATCTCCCGAAGCGCGCGCAAGGTAGGCCCATAACGGCCGGGCCGTACGCTCGTAGAGGATGCGGAAGCTTTCCTCGTCCATTGCGAGGGATTTTACCTCAGCTTGAGCTTCCGCTGCTTCACCTTTGGCGAGTGCCAGCGTGCGCGCCAGCATGTTGTTGCCTCGGTCCACGGTTCCGTCCGCGTTATGCAGCCAGTTTTCCAGCCGTCCGCTCGCGCTCGAACAGTCCGAAGGCCTTGGACAGGCGATAGGAAAGTCCGGCCGAAATCAGGAACCCGATGCCCAGCGCCACCGCCAGGCCGCCCAGAATGAAGAATCCTTCCGCTGCGTTGGCAAAGTGGCCTCCGAGAACCAGAAGTGCAATGCCCACGAACAGCAGAATTACTCCGGCCTGGACCGAGCTCAGAATGCGACTGTAAGGCTCGCGGCTCGGCTGTTCAATCCCGAGTGAAGCCACCAACTGCTTGCCAGCATCGGAATCGAGAAATGTCAGGAACTCCGGGCTGGAGCCGACCTTGTCGATCAGCTTCGAATGGACCTCGGACTGCACCCGGGCTACCTTCAGCCTGCGTATGGTGCTGAAAACCACCCAGAAAACCGCCACGATCCCGCCGAACACCATGATGATCGCTACAATTGGAACCGCCATTTGTTCCTCCTCTCCTCGTGGCTTCAGGCGCCGGGGCAGGTCGCTGATCTTCACTGCCGCCGTAGGCTACTCTTTAGCCACCGCCTGGACATCCCCCCAGGCTTTTTACCTTTCTACCTGTGATACGTAAAAGGCGGGGTGATTGTTAACAGAAAAGTTGCTTTGAAAGGTGCGGGCTATGGGGAGAAAAGTCAGCCGTAGCGCCGGGCTTTATGCCCGGCATGCCGCCCTGAAGGGCGGCGCTACACGAGTGCGACGCTAGCACTCGAGCTGGTCGCGGCGGATATTGAAGCCTTCGCGTGGTCCCAGGACAGTGACGGCAATCCGGTCCGACTGGAAAAGCTCTTGCGCCACCTCAACGACATTTTCGCGGGTTACGGCGTCAATCTGGGCGGCAACCTCATCCAGTGAAATATAGCGCCCGTAATACAATTCCTGCCGGGCGATATTGGACATGCGGCTGGTGGTTGATTCCAGCCCGAGCAGCAGATTGCCTTTCAGGTAATCCTTGGCGCGTTGCAGTTCATCGTCAGGAATGGGGTTATCCTTCAGGGTGCGGAATTCCTCGAGGATCAGGTTAACGACTTTCCGGGCGTTGCCGGGAGCCGTTCCGGCATAGACGCTCAAGATGCCCGCATCCCGGTAGGCGCTCAGCCCCGAGAAGACCGCGTACACCAGGCCGAACTTTTCCCGGATGTTCTGAAACAACCGGGAACTCATCCCGCCGCCGAGAATCGTGTTGAGAACATAGCTGGCAAAGCGCCTCTTGTGCGCGTAGGGATAAGCGGGTGTGCCCAGACAGATGTGGGTTTGTTCAAGCTCCTTCTTCCGCCGGTAGCGCGCATGGGGATGCGCCACCGGCGCAGGCCCTTCCGGCGTGACGAATCCTTTGGGAACGTCGCCGAACTGCTTTCCCGCCAAGTCGACCACCTGGCCATGAGTCAGATGTCCCGCGGCCGTGATCAGCATATTGCCGGGCACGTAATGACGCCTGAAAAATTCCCGCAGCCGCCGGTGATTGAATCCGCCCACCGTTGCCCGCGTTCCCAGGATCGGCCGCCCCAGCGAGTGATGAGGCCAGTAACTCTTGCTGAAGATTTCATGCACCAGGTCATCCGGCGTGTCTTCCACCATTTTGATTTCTTCCTGGATGACGTGCGATTCCTTGGCGATGTCGCTTGAGCGGAGTAGGGGATTCTTCACCAGGTCCGCCAGGATATCAACGGCTCGGGGCAGGTGCTCGTCAACTACTTTGATCGAAAAGCAGGTAAATTCCTTTGAAGTAAAAGCGTCCAGATGGCCGCCAATGGCATCCGCGGCCCGCGCAATCTCCTCGCCCGAGCGGTTCTGGGTTCCTTTAAACACCATGTGCTCCAGAAAATGGACGATCCCGTTCTGGTCTTCCCGCTCGTGCCGCGAACCCGTCCGGAGCCAGATCCCCATAGAGACCGACCGGACCGCCGGCATTGCCTCGGTGGCAATCTGCAGGCCGTTCGAAAGCGTGTCCTTCTTGACGTTGAATTCCATGGCCCTTCTATTGAACTCTTTTTGACTATTGGATTCGGTTGCCCGGAAGCCTACCAGACCCCGCCTATTATTTAACCACAAGCTCCAGGAAAACGCGACTCAGGAGATTTTGCTCCCCACTAAACATTAGATGCGCCGATCGACCGATCCGCTGTCAAAAACCTGCGCCCCCTGCTCGGGCCATCTTCTGCTTGCAAGAAACAGTGCCTCTGCCTATACTATTTAAATCACGTTGCAGAGGACGAGTTACGGTTCAGGGTGGCTCGTCGCCAGCGGCAGCAAGGGCCTGTAGCTCAGGTGGCTAGAGCGCACCCCTGATAAGGGTGAGGTCGGTAGTTCAACTCTACCCAGGCCCACCAGCACCAAACCCAACAAACACAAGGGCCTCAAGCAAAGCCGGTCAACATTCGTGTTGACCAAACCCACCCAAAGATCAAACCCTGCCCGGAAAGACCCGATAAAACCAAAGC
>JAKASH010000282.1 GCA_021828225.1 Acidobacteriota bacterium
AGCGCTGACGTAGCCTTTCACCGGGTCATTAAAATAGATGCCGCGCGTCGAGACCGTACTGGCCACTTCCGTGCCGACGCAGGGCTTTTCCGGAAACTCACGATGGAAGGCGTCAATCTGCGGCGCAAGATGGTAATTGAAGCCCTGAATATCCAGCACGGCGGAGATGCCTTCTCCCCAGGCGCCGTTCATGGCCTGAGTGATCGGGCGCGTCGGGTCAAGGCGATGGACCAGCCTCTTCATGGTGGTGCACATCCGGGCTCCGCGCGGGGTGCCCTGCTCCGGCTCCTCGTTGCCGGTGGACCAGAAGACGACGGCCGGGTGGTTGCGGTCGCGGCGAACCAGCCGGCTCAACTGGCTGAGCGCCTGCGGGACGGACGAAAACATGCGGGTCTCGTCGAGCACCACCATGCCAAGCCGGTCGCAGGCATCCATCAGCTCGGGCGTGGGCGGGTTGTGCGAAGTGCGAAGGCCGTTCGAGCCCATCTCCTTGAGCTTGGCGATGCGGTAATACTGCAGCCTGTCCGGCAGTGCGATGCCCACGCCGGCATGGTCCTGATGGTTGCAGGTTCCCTTGATCTTGACCGGCTTGCCGTTCAGGAAGAAGCCCTTGTCCTTGTCAAAGCGGATGGTCCGGATGCCAAAGGGAGTCTCGTAGCGGTCGGTCGCTGTCCCGTTAGCTTGAACTGTCGTCTCCAGCCGGTACAGGTGGGGGGTTTCAATGGACCAGAGCAGCGGGTACTTGATCTCCACCGTTTGCGTAATTTTTCGCCGCCGCCAGCCCGCAACGGGCACTTCCAGCGATTGTTGCGTTCCTATCAAGTTGCCCACGTTGTCCAGGATCTTTGAAATTACCGAGCAGGATACCTCATTGTCCTGATCATTGCTGACTTCGGTGGCGATAGTGACAGTCGCCGAGTCGTTCTCGACTTCGGAGGTTACAAAGGTCCCCCACTGCGGGACGTGCACGGGATTCGTCTTCACGAGCCAGACGTGCCGGTAAATACCCGCGCCTTCGTACCACCAGCCTTCGTGCTCCGTGGCATCCACGCGAACCACCAGGACGTTCTTGCGGCCGTAGAAGGCCTGATCGCTGATGTCATAGGCAAAAGGCGCGTAGCCGCTCATATTCCGTCCCAGGAAGTTTCCGTTCAGCGAGGCCATGCAGTCGCGAAAAACGCCGTCGAATTCCAGGCTCAGGCGCTTGCCGCGGTCGCTTTCGGGTATCTCAAACACCCGCCGGTACCAACCGATGCTGGTTGCGGGGTAGGTCCTGCCCAGCGGCTTTGAACCATGTCCGGTAAGCCAGCGGTCCTCGTGGAACGGCAGGGCCACTCCCCAGTCATGAGGAATATCGATTGCCTCCCAGTCGCTGTCGTCAAAATCCGGACGCGAGGGCTTGAAGAAGTCGCCCGTCTTCTGGTATTCCCGGTCTCGGCCGTAGTCGAAATCTTTTGAGGGGTCGGCGGCATTGCCAAGGTGGAAACGCCATCCGAAATCGAGCAACAAGCGTTCGCGCGGCGAACTTGATGACGCGGACTGGCTGGGGTCGCCGGAAGACGACGAATTCTGCGCCGCAAGCAAGCTTCTCGCCCCCGGCACCAGCGAAGCTGCGCCCGCCGAAGCTGCTACACCACTCTTCAGGAAATCACGTCTTGTCCAGTTAGGCATTTTCGCTCCTATCATGACGTGCGGTTTGGATCTTCCCAGCCCATTTCGCGTTCAGGCAGCGGATTGGCATGATCGGGAAGCCCCAGATTATATATCTCCTGAAGCGGCAGGCAATCAAGAATATGCGGGTGGTCGGGCCAAGGATTGTAGCGCCCGTTCTCCGGCCCTGCGGGGTTTGCGGGATTCGACGCACAAGCCGCAGGGTTTGTAAGGTGAACGCTGCACTACAAGGGGTTTTCGAAAAAAGCAGACGTAAATGCCATTGACTAGAATTGTGCGAAAGTGCACAATTAATACTTCAAGCCTGTAAAAGCATGCTTGGGTCTCCCTGCGAGCGAGAAGGGCATGCGGACGGCCAGAAGCAGGAAGGTTGAGGCTCATGTTAAACAAGAAGGTGAAATTTGGAATCGGGATCGCGATCATTCTCGCAGCGGTTGCGTGGGAAGCCGTTTCCGGCTTTCAAGAGTCGAAAACCTACTATGTAACCGTGAAAGAACTGACCAGCGGCAAGTCCACCCACCAGCACGTGCGTGTCGGCGGCGTGATTGTGCCGGATTCCATCCAGCGAAGCGGCGAGACCTTAACGTTCCGGCTATCCCAGGGAAGCGAGTCCATCCCAGTCACCTACGTTGGACAGGAAACCTTACCAGACGATTTCAAGGGCGGCGCGCAGGCCATTGTGGAAGGGGATTACCTCGCCGACGGGACATTTCGCGCCGAGCAGGTGCAGGCAAAGTGTGCCTCCAAGTATAAGGCCGTGCCTCCAGCCCCCAAACAAGCAAGTATGACCTCCAAGGTAGCCTCGTACGGTGACTGAAAATTGATATTTACCGCAATCTTTTCCGCCACGCCGAACATCCCGATTGAATACCTTGATACTGGATTTGCGGTAGAGGGAGCCTAACCTGCCATGAACCAAGTCGGAGCTGTAGGACTGATTGCTGCACTGGCCTTTGCAATCTATGGCATGGTCACCGGGGCCATAGCCGGGAAGCTTCGAAGTCCCCGGATGCTGAAAAGCGCCCAGCGCGCTGTCCTTGGCTTTTTCGCCATGACCACGCTGGCGGTGGTTTCGCTTGAATACCTCATATTCACCGATAACTTCCACAGTGCGTACGTGGCCGAGCACTCCAGCCGGGATCTGCCCCTCTTGTACAAATTCCCCGTCCTGTGGTCGGGGCAGGAAGGTTCGTTGCTGTTCTGGACCTGGCTGCTGTCGATTTATGTCGGTGTGGCCGTCCTGCTCAACCGGCGAAAAAACCGGCAGTTGATGCCCTACGTCATCGCGATCAGCATGGGCGTGGGCACCTTTTTCTCATTGGTCACCTTTGCGGTGGCGAATCCCTTCAACCAGCTTTCGCTGACCACGGCAACAGGGACAACGCCTTACACGCCACCGGATGGCAACGGCCTGAATCCAGCTCTGCAATTCCATTCGATGGTGGCTCATCCCCCCATGCTTTATCTCGGTTACGTGGGGTTTGCAATCCCCTTCGCCTTTGCCATGTCGGCTCTGATGACGCGCCAGTTGGGCGACAACTGGATTCGCGTGACCCGCCGCTGGACGATGGTACCCTGGATGTTCCTGGGAACGGGCATCGTGCTGGGAGGGCAATGGGCCTATCACGTTCTCGGATGGGGTGGCTACTGGGCCTGGGATCCGGTGGAGAACGCTTCGCTGTTGCCGTGGCTCGCCGGCACAGCCTTCCTCCACTCAGTGATGATCCAGGAAAAACGCGGGATGATGAAAGTCTGGAACATGGTTTTGGTTATTCTGGCTTTCTTCCTGTCGATTTTCGGGACCTTCCTGACGCGCAGCGGGATTATCTCTTCGGTCCACGCATTTGCCAAGTCGGATATCGGTCCCTGGTTCTCCGTCTTTCTTGCCATCATTGCCGCATTTTCGCTCACGGTGCTTTTCCTGCGGCTCGACTTCCTGAAGAGTGATAACCGGCTGGACTCGATTGTTTCGCGCGAAAGCGGTTTCCTGTTCAATAACTGGATTTTGCTGGCCGCGGTGCTCGCCGTGCTCTGGGGGACAATCTTTCCCATCGTCTCCAAGGCCGTTGAAAATGTCACCGTGACGGTGGGCCCGCCGTTCTTCAACAAGGTGATGATTCCCATCGGCCTGCTACTGCTGTTCCTGACGGGTGCGGGGCCGTTGCTGGCCTGGCGGAAGACCTCATTTCAAAGCATCAAACGTAACTTTACGATTCCCCTGATCTTTGGAGGCGTGGTCGGCGTGACGCTCTTTGCCTTAGGCATCCACCGCTTCTATACCTTGATGTCCTTGTCGCTTTGCGGTTTTGTTGCCGCGAGCATCATAGGAGAATTTTACAAGGGCGCGCGCACGCGGATGAAGACGAGCAAAGAGAACTTTTTCTCGGCCGTTTACAATTTGACCATGCGAAATACCCGCCGCTACGGAGGCTACATCGTCCACTTCGGCATCGTCTTGCTGTTTGTGGGCGTTGCGGGACAAGCCTTCAGGTTTGAAACTCAAAAACTGATGGGTCCCGGAGATCTCCTGCAGGCCAGGAACTATCTGTTCCGGTTCGAAGGCATGACCACGGGCCAGAAGGCCAACTATGATTATGAAACCGTAGCTCTGGATGTGACCAAGAACGGCCATGCGTGGACCGTCATGCATCCGCAGAAGCGCTTCTTCATCGCCAGCCAGCAACCTCTCAGCCACGTCGCATTGCGCACAAACCTGGCCGAGGACGTTTATGTGGTCATGGCAGGACGCGACCCGAACACCGGCAAGGCCATCATTCATGTCATCATCAATCCGTTGGTACAATGGGTATGGATTGGCGGAATGGTCGTACTCTTAGGTACAATACTGGCATTGATACCCAGCCGCGTGGAAAGACAGATGGCGCAAATCCACAAGGATCAGGAGGAAGCTGTCGAGGCGCACCATGCCAGTTAGCAGGCTCCTGAAGACTTTGGTTTTGTGCCTTGCTTTGACCGGCGTAGCACTGGCGGCAGGCAGGAGCCCCTCGCAGATCGACGAGATTCAAAAGAATATCGGCGACAAGGTCTATTGCATGTGCGGTTGTGCTACGGCCTTGAGACACTGTCCTGATCTGCACTGCCCCGTAAAAGCGAAAATGGATCAGATCATCCGCACGGATCTGGAGCAAGGCAAGAGTGAGTCCGTCGTTCTTCAGGACCTGGTGGACCACTACGGGGAAAAAGTGCTCGCCGCCCCTCCTCCACAGGGTTTCAACCTGACGGCATGGGTTCTGCCGGGGGTTGGATTGCTGATTGGCCTGTTTCTGGCCATCCTGATTGTGCGCAGATGGCGCCGGCCCGTCCTGCAGGCGGTTGGTCCTGCCGGCAGCGCCGCCCCGCCCGTCGACGACAACGTCCGCTCGGCGGTGGAAGAGGAAATGAAGAAGTTTATGGACTGACCTGGCTTGGGAAGCAGGTCAGGAAAAGCAGAGACAAAAGATGGAATTGGGAATCGGAATCCTGCTCGTAATCGGCCTGGCCATCTATACCGTCACGCCGTTGCTGGCTCCGGAGAGCGCATCCGAGGGCGCCCTGCCCATTGATGTCACACCCTTGATTGATTTAAAGCGGCGCCGGATGGTGGTCTACGAAAACCTTCAGGACCTGGAGTTCGAATACAAAGCCGGG
>JAKASH010000283.1 GCA_021828225.1 Acidobacteriota bacterium
GCAGGTTCGGCCGTAATGCGTGGGGTGAACGTCTCGAACCTCGAATCCGGCGCGTTCACGCGAAAGTCCGCCCGGGCCCAGAGCCGACAGCCGGCGCTTGTGGGTGATTTCCGACAGCGGGTTTGTCTGGTCCATGAATTGAGACAACTGAGAGGAGCCGAAAAATTCCCGGATGGCGGCCATCACCGGTTTTGCATTGATAAGGTCGTGCGGCATGGCCGTGGACATTTCCTGGTACACGGACATCTTTTCCTTGATGGCCCGCTCCATGCGTACCAGTCCCAGGCGAAACTGGTTTTCGAGCAGTTCGCCGACCGCACGGACACGCCGGTTGCCCAGATGATCGATGTCATCGACCTCGAACTTCCCGCCCGGGTTCTTGGGGAGCTTGAGCAGGTAGCGGATGGTCGTATAAAAGTCCTCCGGATCGAGGGTGCGCTTATCCAAGGGCAGCTGTACAGGCGCGGTTTCAGAATGTTCCGTGGCCAGGGTTCCTTCGCAACCACGTTCAACCTCAGTGCAGACGTTGCCTTCCCGCTTCCGAGCATACATCTTCTCATCGTCAACAACCACGTAGAAGTTGGAAGCAGGGAGGTTCCTGGCATCTTCCAGTTCAAACTGGGTGGCCTTGTCGTCCATGCGAACTTTAAGCTTGCTGTAAAAGCCCAGTTTGATGTTGAACTTCAGGCGTCCCACTCTGGAAAAATCATACTTGCGAGGGTCGAAGAACATTCCTGTAAAGAGGGCCGTAGCAGTGTCAAGGGTTGGAGGATCGCCCGGCCGTAACTTCCGGTACATCTCAATCAAGGCTTCCTGGACTGACTTTATGGAGTCGCGGTGAAGCGTGTGACTAATAACAGGCCCGATGTCATCGCGCTCAGGGAAGAAGATTGAGATCTCCTCAATTCCGGCGTCGATAACGGAATTCATGACTGACGGAGTGATCTCGTTGTTGGCCTCCAGCAGGACTTCGCCGGTTGAAGGGTCAATAATGTCATCGGCAGCGTGAGCCCCTTCCAGGTCGTGCTGGCCGATTTCCACCTGGGTGATATGAGACTTTTGGATTTCCCTGAACACGGAAGACGTGATCCGCTTTCCGGAGGCTACGATGGTCTCGTGGGAACGCGGGTGCTCGATGCTCTTCGAAAGCCGCATACCCAGCAGTCCCTCCGAGACCTTCCAGTAGAGCTTGCGGTCTTTCAGGCTAATGCTTTCAATCTGATAGAAAGCTTTGATGATTTCAGCGTTGTTTTTCAGGCCCAACGCGCGCAGGAAGATGGTCCCAAGGATCTTTCGCTTTCGATCGATGCGCACATAGAGCGTGTTCTTGGTGTCGTATTCAAACTCCACCCAGGAGCCGCGGTAAGGGATCAGTTTACCCAGGAAATAAGTCTTTGAAGCGTTCGACTCAAAGAAGACACCCGGCGAGCGGTGGAGCTGGCTGACGATGACTCGCTCAGTCCCGTTGATGATAAAGGTCCCGTTATCCGTCATTAACGGGATTTCGCCAAAATAGACTTCCTGTTCCTTGATGTCGAGAATATTGCGGGGGCCGGACTCGCTTTCTTTGTCGTAAAGGGTCAGCCGGATGGTGACTTTGAGCGGGGCGGCGAAAGTCATGCCGCGTTCCTGGCATTCGGTGACGTCATACTTGAGCTGCAGCGTAACAGGGTCGCCGCACTTATGACAAAAATCCACTTCGTTCTTGTTGAACGTTCCGCATTTCTGGCACAGCACCTCGCCGGCCTTGAAAGGATCTGTTACCACCGTGTAGCCGCACTGTTTGCAAGTACGGCGCAGGTGATGCAGGCCACGAAGGCTTCCGCACTTGCACTCCCAGTCGCCGATTGAATAGTCGACAAAGTCGAGTTGAGCGACACCGCGGAAGTCGGTAATGGGGAATACGGAATTGAAGACTGCTTGCAGTCCGAAATCCTCACGCTCGGAAGGAAGGGCATTCATTTGTAGGAAGCGGTCATAAGAGCGTTTCTGTACTTCGATTAGATTGGGAATCTGGATGACGGACGGAATCTTCGAAAAATCAATCCGACGCGGCAGAAGGCCGTTAACGCCGTTTGGCATTCGTTATGCTCCTTACTTGGTTTTAAAGGGCTACGGATCAATGGAGACACATGCACTCTTTTAATGTGATGCACGGGAGGGGCTGAGGGATGCCTCGACCCTTCCGGGCACAATTCGACACCCTCGCCATGATTCTTTTGAATTGAGAACTTTCTATTGCCAGTACCAGTCCTCCGGGTTTTTGAGCTTGAAAACACCGATGACCGGTTTCTACTCAGCACGTTCCCTCTAGCCGGGAGGGACTATTTCACTTCGACAGTGGCTCCTGCATCGGTAAACTTTTTCTTAATGCTTTCCGCTTCTTCCTTGTTGACGCCTTCTTTGATCGGCTTGGGGGCGCCGTCGACCAAATCCTTGGCTTCCTTAAGACCGAGGCTCGTTACTTCGCGGACCGCCTTGATGACGTTGATCTTGTTCGCGCCAACGCTGGTAAGAATCACGTTGAATTCGGTCTTTTCTTCTGCCGGAGCAGCGGCGGCGCCAGCCCCAGCCCCAGCCACAATCACGGGTGCGGCAGCGGCAGCAGAGACTCCCAGCGTTTCTTCCAGCTTTTTCACCAACTCTGAGGCCTCAAGCAGCGTCAGGCCTTTGATTTCTTCGACAATCTTGTCAATTGCGTCGGACATCGTATCGTTTCTCCTCCTGAAATATCCTGGCTTGGCCTTGATTCGGCGAAAGGGAAGCCCTTTGGCCAGCGAATCTAGTTGCCGCCAGATGCCTTGAACTTATTTTCCTTCACTCCCTGTTGAATCACGCGAGCCAGGTTGCGAGCAACACCCGAGATTGTGACTGCAAGTTGTTGTCCCGGAGACTTCATCACAAAAAGCGCCTTGGCGAACAGGTCTTCGCGGGATGGAAGGGATGCAATCGATTCCATCTCGGCCATCGATACAACTCGCCCCTCCACCATCCCCGTCTTGAAGACGAGAGCCGCGTTCTCTTTTGCATAGTTTACCAGGACTTTAGCCAAGGCCACGGGGTCGGTCGCAGTATAGGCGATGGAGGTGGTCCCGCGCAGCTTCTGAGCCACGGGTTCGGATTCGGTGCCGCTGGCAGCCCGCTCGATCAGGCTGTTTTTCACCACCTCGTACCGGGCGCCGGTCTGAGAGATCTGCCGGCGAAGCTCCGTATCCTGTGCAACCGTCAAACCTTCAAATCCGGAAAGGATGACAGTACGGGCCTTTTTGAGGTCTTCGTGAAGGTCTTTCGCCTTCTGATGTTTTTCTTCCCTCTTCATTGCACTTCCTCTTAACGAAGTTTAAAGCCTGCTAGACGGCATCCACAGAAGCCAGTTCTACAGGAACGCCGGGGCCCATTGTCGATGAAATGACGATGTTGCGGACATAACGGCCCTTCGCTGACGCTGGCTTCGCCCTGATAACGCTGGAGATCAGGGCTTTCGCGTTGTCGGTAAGCTTCTCGGCGTCGAATGAAACCTTCCCGACAGCGCAGTGGATGATGCCGGTCTTATCAACGCGAAATTCCACTTTGCCGGCCTTGAGTTCGGTAACCGCTCGCGCCACGTCCAGGGTAACAGTGCCCGTTTTGGGGTTGGGCATCAGCCCGCGGGGACCTAGAACTTTACCCAGCCTGCCCACGGATTTCATCATGTCGGGCGTTGCGACGACCGCATCAAATTCCATCCAGCCGCCCTGGATTTTCTGAACGAGGTCTTCCGCTCCAACCTCGTCGGCGCCGGCTTCACGCGCTTCGCGGACCTTTTCGCCGGAGGCGATGACGATCACCCGGGTAGTCTTGCCGAGTCCGTGCGGCAGAACCACGGTTCCGCGCACCATCTGGTCGGCGTGTTTCGGATCGACTCCCAGGCGTATCGACACTTCGACTGACTCGTCAAACTTGGCGAATGCCGCCTTCTTAACCAGCGGCAAAGCTTCTGGAAGTGCATAGGCGGGCTTGTCAACCATCTTCTTACTGGATTCGTATTTTTTCCCCACCCTTTTGTCCTCCTTGGTTGCTACTAAGCTCTTGTCGCCATTACCTTTAGGCAACGATTTCCAGACCCATGCTTCGGGCCGTCCCCTTGACAGTGGCGATGGCAGCCGCGAGGTCGCGCGCATTAAGGTCAGGCTGCTTTTGCTTGGCAATCTCTTCAACCTGCTTTTCGGTAACGGTTCCCACTTTGGTCTTGTTCGGCTCTCCTGAACCCTTGGCAATGCCAGCCGCGCGCTTCAAGAGAATCGAAGCGGGAGGGGTCTTTGTCACAAAGCTGAAGGTCCGGTCCTGATAAACGGTGAGCAAAACGGGGATGATAAGTCCTTCCTGATCTTTTCCCGAGGTTTTGGCGTTAAAGGCCTTACAAAACTCCATGATATTGACGCCATGCTGGCCCAGTGCCGGGCCGACAGGCGGGGCGGGAGTCGCCTTCCCTGCAGCGATTTGCAACTTCACCAATGCTATGACTTTTTTTGCCATGGGCTTTATACCTTCTCGACTTGATAGAAATCCAGTTCTACTGGGGTGGCTCGACCGAAGATGGTCACCATTACACGCAGCGTCGAGCGGTCAGCGTTGATTTCTTCCACGGAGCCTGTGAAGTCCTTAAAGGGCCCGTCGGTAATCTTGATACTTTCGCCTCTTTCGAACTCGAGCTTCGGCTTGGGATTTTCAGCCGCCACCTCGACCTTATGCACAATCCGGTCAACTTCTTCCAGTGTCAACGGGCTAGGTGTAGCACCTGAGCCAACGAACCCAGTCACTCGTGGCGTTGACCGTACTACGTGCCAAGTTTCATCGTTCATTGCCATTTCAACCAGCACATAGCCGGGATAAAAGAGCTTCGGGGTCACCACTTTCTTGCCTTGCTTGATCTCGATCACGTCTTCGGTCGGCACCATAATCTCGCCAAATTTGTCGGAGAGGTTCTCGGCAACAATTCGGCTCTTCAGCGATTCCGCCACTTTCTTCTCGAACCCGGAATACGTGTGGATAATGTACCAGTTCTTTTCCATATCAAGGATTTTCAATGGCTGATTCCTATAAGGACTTCCCCCAGTTCAGGATAAAGGAAATAAGGCGAGAGAAAGCCTGGTCGCAAAGCATGAAGTAAAACCCGAACAGAAAGGTCGTAATGATCACCATTACGGTCGTGCTGTAAACCTCCTGTTTACCAGGCCATGTCACGCGCTTCATTTCCGCGCGCACGTCACTGATGTACCCGCGTATTCTCTCAAACAGATCTCGGTTGATTGCTATTTCGCCAGCCATCTCATTCCTTT
>JAKASH010000284.1 GCA_021828225.1 Acidobacteriota bacterium
GGTTGATAACGATGATGAGGTATAAGTTGGCAATCGTCCTTTTCTTGTTCGCAGGTGCGTTTTGCACTTTCTCTCTTGCCGCAGCGGGTGCCGCGGAACCGGTGCAGGTTCAGCGGAAGGGATACGAGATCCATGTGATGATCGGCGGGAAGCCGTTCACAACTTATTACTTTGATCCCGCCGTTGCCAAGCCATACTTGCAGCCGTTGCGAAGCGCGCAAGGCACCATTGTCACGCGAGGCTTCCCCATCGGGAATACGGTTCCTACCGCTCACCGCCATGACCACGCGCTGGAGCCTCATCAGCGCCCGCTATACTTTGCTCACGGTGACATCGATGGGCTCAACTTCTGGGGCGAGCAGGTCTTCCAGAAATATTACGGCGGGGTGAGTAAAGAGGCTTACGGGCGAATGGTGTTTCGCAAGCTCGATGAAATGCGCGGAGGGCCCGATTCCGGAGTCATCCAGGCTGACTTCGACCTGATCTCCCCGAGCAAGCGAGTGATCGCCACAGAGACACAGACCTTCACTTTCCGTGGGAATGGCCAGACGCGCACCATCGATTGCCAGTTTGTTGTCCATGCGGACCATGGGCCGGTCGTGTTTGGCGATACAAAGGAAGGAACATTCGGGATTCGCGTGGCTCCGGAACTCAATTCGCCGCCCGGCCATATGGTCGATTCGAATGGCGCTGAGGGAGAGAAGAGCATTTGGGGGACTCGCGCAAACTGGGTGGATTATTATGGGGACGTTCATGGCGAAGAGGTGGGCATCGCCGTCTTCGACAGCCCGCGAAGCTTTCGCCACCCCACGTACTGGCACGCCCGCGCCTACGGCCTGTTCGCCGCAAACCCGTTCGGGATCAGCTATTTCACCCGTGACCCGCTGCGGGACGGAAGCTGGACGATCCAGCCGGGAAAATCTTTGCTTTTCCGTTATCGCGTTCTTATCCACCATGGTGATTACAAGCAGGCCCATGTGGCCGCGGCCTATCGGCAATACTCCGAACAGGAGCACTGATAAGATGAAAGTACTGCTGAGGAGGGAACATGAAAAGGCATCGCCTGCTGTTCGTTCCGCTGATGTGCGTATGGGTTTGTGGTTCGCTTTTGGCGCAGTCCGCTCAGCCTAAAATAATTGATGGCCATATTCACTATAACGGTGATCCGGCCTTTCTTCAGAAGCTGCTGGCGAAACTCGAGTCTGTGGACGGGATGGCCTTCCTTCTTGTTCCGCCGGCCGATATGGCCACCGCCGTGCCTTTTATCCACGCGCATCCGAACCGCCTGGTTGGCTTTGCTGAAATCGACATGGACAGCGCGCACGCCCTGGAGCAGATCGACCTGGCTCATGAAGCGGGGTTTCGCGGATTGGGCGAACTCGAGTATGTGCGCCACGACTTTGACAATCCCGTGTACTTTCCAATTTACAAGCGTGCGGAAAAATACCGAATGATTGTCTTGTTTCACACGGGCATTGTGAACCGTGAACATCCCGACGTCCCGACCAACGTCAGCGCCTATCGGATGCGGGTGGCGACTCTTGATCTGATCGCCAGGATGTTTCCCAAGATTACGATTATCGGTGCGCATATGGGCAATCCCGATTACGCGTGGGCTGCGGAGATCGGCCGATGGAACCCGAACCTCTACTTTGATCTGAGCGGATCATCTCTGATCAAGAAGCAGAACGATTACACCTTTTTCAAATCCATCTTCTGGTGGTCGGGAGTTGTCAGCCCCCATACGCCCCCGTCTTCCCACAGCGCCTTTGAAAAACTGGTCTTCGGCTCGGATGTGTTTGGTGGAGACCTGGCGGAGTTTGACCGGGAGCTCAAACGCTACCATGAGATGCTTGACGCCTGTGGTGTACCGAAACAAGCGCAGGAGAATATCTTCAGTGGTACCTTGTGGCACATTCTAAACCAGCAGAAGGAAGCCTCAGCCTCAGATTGAACAAGAACGCGAAAGCCGGTTTCTGGCGTGCGTTGTGCTGTATTATCTTCAGCGGGGGCGTGAAGCCTGCATTGAGTTACATCATATTAAAATACAGGGAGCTAATTTAATGAATAAGAGTGGACTTATCCGTTCTCTCCGAGTAGGAAGTCTGAACGTCGAGGCGTACGAAAGCACTGAGGCGATGGGAAAAGCTGCGGCGGACGCTGCCGCTGAACGCCTGCGTGCTTTGGCTGCCCGGAACGAACTTGTTGCTGTAATCTTTGCCACCGGCGCTTCTCAAATGGCGACGCTCGAAGCTCTGACCTCGATGCCGGGTTTGCCCTGGGACAAGGTGGTTGGCTTTCATATGGATGAATACCTGGGGATCTCCGATCAGCACAGGGCGTCATTCCGGCGCTACTTGCGAGAGCGGCTTACGGACAAGATTAAGATGCGTCGTTTTTACGGGGTTGACGGCGATAATGGCAAACCGGAAGAGACCTGCAGGCAATATGCTGACCTGTTGCGGCAGTACAATCCGCAACTCTGCCTGCTCGGGATCGGAGAAAACGGCCACCTCGCCTTTAACGATCCGGCCGAGGCGAACTTCGAAGATCCGCTCGACATCAGGATCGTTTCGCTCGATGGACAATGCCGGCAGCAGCAGGTCAACGAAGGCTGGTTCCGCAACCTGGCTGAAGTGCCCAAACAGGCGATTACTTTGACGATCCCAACTTTGATGCGCGTGCCGCAACTGATTGCTTCCGTTCCCGGAGAGAGGAAGGCGCACATCGTTTACCGGACGCTGACCGAAGAAATTTCAACCCGCTGCCCGGCAACGATTATGCGGAACCATCCCAACACGACGGTCTATCTGGACCCTGCCTCGGCTGCCGAGCTGCCGTCGTAACCCGCCAGTCTCAAGCAGCCAAACGGCCGGGACAAAGAAAACACGAAGCGTGCGGCCATCGTTAGTAGTACTCAGCGCCTTTGATGAAAGAATCGGCAACCTGGGCCTGAGGCTCCTGTCTCTGCGGCGAGCAGCGCCGGAGACCGGGAGGTGTTCGCTTGCGGTCGAAGCGCATGTGAGATGCCATGAAGCCCATTAAGCACCTGCGATGGTGGATTGTCTGGACGCTCTTCTGTTCCACCGTCATCAATTACATCAACCGGCAGACACTTTCCGTCCTTGCCCCCGTGATCATGCAGCGCTTTCACATGACGCATGAGGATTATTCCTATGTTGTGTCGGCGTTCCAGGTGGCTTACGCGGGAATGTGGCTTGTCGGCGGCGTGATCATTGACATTATTGGAACACGGCTGGGATTGACGCTGGCCATGATCTGGTGGTCGGTTTCCAGCATGTTGCACTCGCTGGCAGGCTCCGTGTTTTCACTCGCCGTCTTTCGTTTCATGCTGGGAATTGGCGAAGGTTTCAACTGGCCGGGAGCCAGCAAGACCGTAGCGGAGTGGTTCCCGGCGCAGGAGCGCGGGCTTGGCGTCGCCATCTTTGACAGCGGCTCGAGCGTGGGCGCGGTCATTGCCCCGCCCTTTGTGGCCTTCATCGCCTATGCGCTCGGATGGCGTTACTCCTTTGTGGCCGCGGGTCTGCTGGGTTTTCTTTGGCTCCTCCTATGGTTGCACTTTTATCATCCTCTGGACGCTCACCCTCGGCTGAGTCAAGAGGAGCGGAAAGAGATTGAAGAACGGCGGGGCACACCGACGGCCTCGGCGCTTAAGGGCGCCAGGCGTTGGCTGAGCCTGCTCAAGGAAAGGAACGTCTGGGGCATCGTCCTCGGCCGCTCGTTGACGGATCCGATCTGGTGGTTTTATGTTTTCTGGCTGCCCGCCTATCTCAGCGAGGTGCGCGGCTTCAGCCTGAAAGAAATCGGCGCCTTCGCCTGGATCCCTTTTCTTGCCGCCGATCTTGGAAACTTTACGGGAGGATTCACCACCGGCTTTTTCATCAAGCGAGGCATGCCGGTGATTCGCTCGCGGAAGTGGGTTTGCGTGCTCAGTTCGCTGCCGATGGTTGCGGGAATTCCGGCTGCCCTGACTCACAACGCTTACGCCGCACTGCTGCTGATCAGTATTGCGACCTGGGGATACGCGAGCTGGTCCACCATGGGGCTGACGTTTCCTTCCGATCTGTTTCCGCAGGACGTTGTGGCTTCGGTGACCGGACTTAGCGGGCTGGGGGCGGGACTGGTCAGCACGGTTTTCACACTCTTTATCGGGTTCGTCGTTGATAAATTCTCTTATTTCCCCGCTTTCGTAGCGGCCGGTACCGTGCCACTTCTGGCTACTGCCGTTGTCCTGTTGCTGATCCGAGCGCCTGAAAGCACGGTGAGGGCAACCGTTGGCAAGTAGTCCTCGCTGAAAATGGTCACCTTCACTTGCCTTGTGCTAGCGTAAGCAGGGCTGTTGATGATTATGAGCGATCGCACGGATGTAATCGTTGTTGGAGCGGGGCCGGCGGGTTCGACTGCGGCCAAACTGCTCGCTGACCGCGGGTATTCCGTGCTGCTGGTCGACCGCTCAAATTTCCCTCGCCATAAAACCTGCGCAAGCTGGATCAATCGCCTGGCCTTCGAGCGATTCGCTTATCTCAAGGATCACCTTTCCGCCCTGGTTGAGAACCCGTTCTACGGCGTAGCATTCTATGACAAGACAATTGAGAAGGAGGCTCGGTACATAGAGAACAAGCCCTCCGGCTATCTCTCTTTGCGCTCGATGTTTGACGATGGCTTGCGCCGCATCGCCACCGAAGCCGGAGCCAGGTTTCTGGGGGGCTGCGCTGTTACCGAGTTGGTTGAGGAGCGCGATGGCATCCGTATTCACCTTGCGGACGGGCGGGAATTTGCGGGACGTGTTTTGATAGGTGCGGATGGTGCCTCCAGCCGCGTGGCCGTCAACGCAGGGTTGCGCAAAGGCTGGGCGCCGCGCGATTACGTGCTTTGTGCCAACGTCGATGTTCCTTTCCCGCCCGAGCGGATCAGTGCATTTTATGGCGAACGATTTCCATTCCGGGTCTTTCTTGAATACGCCGGCATTCAGGGTTATGGCTGGGTTTTCCCCAAGAAGCACCATATTTGTGTCGGCATCGGCGCGCTATTTGAGGATGGCCGCTCTATTCGCCCGCTCTTTTGCCAGTTTGTCCGGGCGCTTCGCGATCGCGGCCACATTCCCGGCGACCTTCCGGAGGAGCGAGTTTACTTTGACATCGACCCGGTTGGAGGGGTTTATCGGACGCCGAGCCTGGTGCGGGGCCGGGTGATGCTGATTGGTGACGCGGCCGGCTTTGTTTCCGGCTCGACGGGCGAGGGGGTCTATCCCGGGATGGTAAGCGCTGAAGTTGCGGTTGATATCATCCAC
>JAKASH010000285.1 GCA_021828225.1 Acidobacteriota bacterium
GATGACGTCTCTGGTTACGGGAGCAAACGGCTTTGTGGGCAGCCACGTAGCGCGGATGCTGGTCGAACGTGGAGAGCAGGTTCATGTTCTTGTGCGCCCACAGAGCAGCATGCGAGCGCTTGAAGGTTTGCCGGTCGAAAAGGTTTACGGCGATTTGCGCGATCCCCAATCGCTTGAGCGAGCCATGAAGGGCGTGGAGCGGATTTTCCACGTCGCGGCCGATTACCGGCTGGGCGCATCAAGGCCGCAGGAGATTTACGATTCCAACGTGACCGGGACGCGAAACCTTCTGGAAGCAGCCCGCCGGGGGGGCGTGAAGCGCATCGTCGTGACCAGCAGCGTGGCAACCATCGCGGTTGACCGGGGAAATGTGTTGCCGAACGAACAGACTGAGACCCGGCTGGAAGAAATGATCGGGCATTACAAGCGTTCAAAATTCATGGCCGAACAGGAGGCGCTGCAGGCAGCGCGCGAAGGCTTGCCTGTGGTTGTGGTCAACCCCACAACACCGGTTGGTCCCGGCGACTGGAAGCCGACGCCGACCGGCCGCATCATCGTAGATTTCCTGAACGGCAGGATGCCGGCTTACGTGGAGACCGGCCTGAATTGGGTTCCGGTTGAAGACGTCGCGGTGGGCCATTGGATTGCCGCCGAACGCGGGCGCATCGGAGAACGATACATTCTGGGCGGACGCAACATGCTGCTCAAAGAGATTCTTGACGTTCTTGCCGGGATCAGCGGACGTCCGAGTCCCCGCGTCCGATTGCCCCATGCCGTCGCCATGGCAGCCGGATATGCCGACCAAGTCTTTTCCCGCATGCTCAACCGCCAGCCGCGTATCCCGCTGGAGGGCGTTCGGATGGCGCGCCACAAAATGTTTGTGGACTGCTCGAAGGCGGTCGAGGAACTCGGGTTCCAGGCCGGTTCCGTAGAGGCAGCGATTGAGAGAGCGGTAACCTGGTACGGACAGAATCACTACGCCGGCAGGAACGGCGCGGCAACGGCAAATTATGGGCAGGCAGCGTAGGGCGGCCAAAGGTAACCGGTATGAAGGTCCTGGTGACATTTGCGGTCGATTGGGAATTCAAACCCTGGTTGCGCCTTCGGCGCTTTCGGCAGATTCCGGGAGGCCAGCGTGTCTTCGAGACTCGGATCGCAGAAAGTGATGTGAGTGTTGTCCTGACCGGTGTTGGCCCGCTGAATTCAGTCCGGGGAATCCGCGCCGCGATGGACGCGGTTCCGGATGTATGTATCGCGTCCGGGCTGGCAGGCGGCCTCAAGCATGAGCACCGGCCGGGAGAAGTTCTGGTAGCGAGGACGGCACGGTCGGAAGCAGAACAGGAAGCGCTCAGGAGCGACGAAAGGCTTTTCGGCGCTGCCGTCGAGTGCGGTGCGAAGGCTGTAGAGCAGTTCGTTTCTGCCGGGCGCGTCGTTCGAACGGCCAAAGGAAAAGCCCGGCTTGGCGCATCTGCAGATGCCGTGGATATGGAATCTTTTGCTATCATGACAGAAATGAGAGAGTTGGGTGTGCCATGTGTGGCAGTTCGCAGTGTCGCGGATCCAGCGGAGATGGATGTACCCTGCGACTTCGAACGCGCGCTTGACAGTTCGGGGCGGGTGCGGATCATCCAGGTGCTCGGCCAGGTGGTTTGCGACCCCAGGCAGGCATGGCCGCTGGCGCAGTTCGGGACTCGAAGTTCGCGGGCGGCGGCATCGCTCGCGCGTTACCTGGACGGTTTTACATATTACTTAGCCGAGCATAAGGAGAAAATGGACTTGAGCGTCCAGCAGATCGGCCAATGACAACTGTTAGAACAGAAACTGGAGCACCTTCGGAAGTCGAGCAACGCGAAAAGCGGATGTGGGCCGGCGTCTACCGGGGCCGCGGCCGCGTGGCAGCGGAAGAAGTGCCGATACCCGAAATCGCAGCCGGAGAGGTGCTGGTACGCGTCCGCGCCTGCGGTATTTGCGGAACCGACATTAAGAAGATCAAGCAAGGTTTCCTGCCTCCACCGCAGATTTTTGGGCACGAGATCGCCGGAACGGTTGAGGCCGTGGGCGACGGAGTTGAGAAGTGGCATCCAGGCGACAGGGTGCTGACCTTCCATCACATTCCGTGCGGGAAATGCTTCTACTGCGAACGAAAACTCTACTCGCAGTGCCCGACTTACAAGAAGGTGGGTGTTACAAGCGGATTTCGCCCGAGCGGCGGCGGCTTTGCAGAATATGTCCGCGTGATGGATTGGATTGCGGAAAGGGGAATGGTTGCCATTCCGCCCGACGTCAGTTTTGAAGAAGCAACCTTCGTCGAGCCGTTGAATACGTGCCTGAAAGCCATTTACAAAGCACGCATCGAGTCCGATGAAACGGTAATGGTGATCGGCCAGGGGCCCATTGGCATGCTGCTGATGCTTCTGGCGCGACTCCATGCGGGCGCACGAGTGCTGACGAGCGATCCGATGGAAGTGCGGCGGCAAAAAAGTGTTGCCCTTGGGGCCGAAATATCTTTTGATCCTGCAGCAGGAAATCTGGTGGAAGCGGTTCGTGGGCGGACTTCAGGCCGCGGAGCGGATGTTGTGCTGGTGGCCGCTCCTCAACGCGAGCTTTTAGAGCAGGCCCTCGCACTGGCCCGTCCGGGAGGACGGGTCCTCCTGTTTGCTTATAATGACCCGCTGTTGCGCGTGGAGTTCCCTGCCGCCACGGTGGGTATCGAAGAAAAAGAGATCCTCGGGAGCTATAGCGCCTCAATTGACTTGCAAGGCGAGTCTGCGCGCCTAGTTTTTGAACGTGTCCTGCCAGTCCGGGAATTAATTTCCCACCGATTTCCTCTTTCTCAAATCGAACAGGCTCTGAGCCTGGCAGCTCATCCTTCCGGGGAGTCTTTGAAAATTATACTGGTGCCATAATGGAAACGCACATTGACGGTGACATGACTGCTGCTGTCCTGTATGGCCGCGAAGATCTGAAGATCGAACGGATTCCGATTCCGGACTTTGCTCCGGATGAAGTACTGGTCCGGGTGAAAGTGGCATTAACGTGCGGGACAGACTTGAAGGTCTGGAAACAGGGCTATCACGCCAAAATGATTGTTCCTCCGGCGGTTTTTGGACATGAGCTTTCCGGGGTGATCGAGGCTGCCGGGAGCGAAGTGGGCGGCGGCCTCGGGCCCGGTACATGGGTTGTTCCGGCAAACTCGGCTCCCTGCAACAAATGTCTGTTCTGCCGAAAGGGGCAGGCGAACCTGTGCGAGTCGCTGCTGTTCAACAACGGGGCCTACGCGGAGTTCATCCGCATTCCGGGCCGCATCGTTCGGGAAAACATGCTGGAAGTGCCGGCGCACGTCCAGTTTCGCGACGCCGCACTGGTTGAGCCGCTCGCCTGCATCCTGCGAGGGATCGAGGAGACAGGTATCAATCCCGGCGATACAACTGTGGTGGTTGGATGCGGGCCCATCGGCCTAAAGTTCATCCGGATTCTTTCCGGCCAGGGTGTTCGAGTGATTGCCTTGGGAAAACGGAAAAGCCAGATCCGAGCTGCGGAGCAACTGGGCGCCTACGCGGCATTCGACGTTTCGGAGTTAAATAACCCTGTGACGGCTGTCCGCCAGCTCACGGAAAGCGGTCATGGCGCCGATTCGGTCATCGAGGCGGTCGGAGTCCCGGAAACCTGGCAGTGGGCCGTGCAGATGGTGCGTCGTGGCGGCGCAGTCAATCTGTTCGGAGGATGCCCGCGCGGCAGCCATGTGCAGTTTGATCCCTCGGTGCTGCACTACTCGGAAATCACCATCAGATCAACCTTTCACCACACGCCGAAATTTATTCGCAAAGCGCTGGAAGCTGTGGCGCGGGGAGATATCCGGGCTTCAGACTTTGTCACAGGAGAGATCCCTCTGGACGAATTGCCACGATTTTTCCAGAAAATGAAGCACCGGAACGGCGAATTGAAAGTGGCCGTTATTCCTTGAGCGACATGGGAGATCAGTCCGGGCACGCGTGTCCTGCACTCCAACTCTGGAGTGGCTCGTAAGATTTTTTCTGCCGCAGAGGGGTTATTCTTCCTGGGAACGATGCGCATGACAATTCCCACTCTCGCCACTTCCTAATGCTATCCATTTGATATACAAAGACTTGCCGCAACATCCCAGAAATGGAGCTGCAACTTCCTGCACACCCCTCTTGATGAGACCGGTATTAACCACGTATAGCTTGCCGAAACTCAATTCCGGATATATCCTAGGACGTAAGTTCAGGGTCGCGAACAACTGAGGGTAAGCAAGCGGGAGGGGGCCGTATAACGGATCGGAATTTTCAGGTATGTCTTCGTGTGCGTTGTTGCATCTGAGGCGCCGGAGAAAACACCTTGACGGGAAAGGAACAAGATCATGACCCCAATCCAGAACAAGCTTGAAATTACCAGAGCACGGCAGCGAGTGCAGATGGGCCAACGGGGGGCAAAGTTACTTTGGCGTGGAATCGAATTCTCGCTTCTGCTGTTGCTCGCGGCCAGTTGTGCTTTTGCACAGGCTGCGGCGGAATACGGATCCGCAACGTCTGGCATGGCCGGAAGCATGAGCGGAATAAACCTGATGAATAAGGCTAAATTCCCTGACACGACAACCGACTCAAAACCTTCCGTTATCATGAGCCAGCCTTCAAAGGATTCCGGCATTAGCCCAAACTATATTTTTGACACCATGACGAAGGGTTCGGTGGCCGCAAACCGCAAAGCGCTTGAGCAACGCGCCGGCAAAAACGCTGCCAAGCTCATGCTCAGTTCGTCACCAACCGATGCCTATGTAAAGATCAATGGAAAGCCGGTTGGCAGAACTCCAATTCTGCTGGTTGTGCCACCCGGGCAATACAGCGTGGCTATGGACGGGAAACGAATGGAGCATGCAGAGCAGAAGGTGGATCTACTCCCCAAGGAGACGCGCAAGTATTCACTCAAGCTGAAGCAGGTCTATCCAACCCAAGTCGAGATTCAACTGCATTGAATGAATCAACCTGGTAGTTCGCAGGGGGTACAACATGGGCTCACCACCATTTGACAGGCAGGTTTTTGTAAAGAAGGCGCAATCCCAGCCGCCTCCGTCGAGGTCTCCGTTGCCAGGAGCTTTAGCGCTCGTGGTCGTTGCTGCCCTGGCATCCTTCGCGACCTATCGGTACGTGAAGGCCGGCGGTGGCGCACCGTCCAACGGCGCTGACAAAGCCCAGATCAGCCAGCTCCAGCAAAAACTGAAGGTGATGCAGGCCCGCGTCGAGGAGTTGGAGAAAAGGCACCACGTCTCACA
>JAKASH010000286.1 GCA_021828225.1 Acidobacteriota bacterium
CGATTTTGGGTTTCGGCGCTGTGCCGGCGCTGGCTTTCTTAGGGGCGCTGGGGACGATGGTTCTGGTCTATCGATTGTCGAGGGTTGGAGGTCGAACGCCGGTTGTGACACTGCTCCTGGCCGGTTTTGCGGTCAGCATCATCCTTGGCTACACCATGTCTTTTTTGCTGATTGTGAATGACCGGCTGCAACTCAACATGCCATTCATTTATGCCTGGTTGCTGGGCGGCATCTCCGTCGCGCGCTGGGCTCAGGTTGGCACGATCGCGTTCGTCGTTGCCATCGGCATAGCACTCGCCTTCGGCCTCGCCCGAAGCTTGAACGCTTTGTCGCTTGGGGAGGAATACGCCCAGCATCTGGGGGTTCCGGTAGAGGCTCATAAGCTCGCCATTATTGCCGTTGGCTCGCTTTTGACCGCCGCGGCGGTCTCGGGCGGCGGGTTAATTGGATTCGTGGGGCTGGTCGTCCCACACTTCTTGCGGCTGCTTTTTGGACCCAACCACACGCGCTTGTTGCCTCTGGCCGCCTTGGGTGGCGCGGCATTCCTGGTCACGGCTGACCTGCTGGCACGCACCATCATGGCGCCGACTGAACTCCCCGTCGGGATCTTAACTGCTTTTGTTGGCGGGCCGGCATTTCTGCTTCTGCTGCGTCGCGGCAAGCGCGAGTACAGGTTTTAGATATGGCGGCTATTGAACTTCGCGGAATCTCTTTCACCTATAACGGCCGGCGCACGCTAGACGAGGTTTCCGTAAGCCTTGCCCCGGGAGAGCGTGCCGCGGTGATCGGGCCCAATGGCGTGGGCAAGACCACGCTGTTAAAGCTGATGAGCGGCGTGCTCGCTCCTGCGAAAGGGTCGGTACTGCTCGACGGGCGCCCGCTTCCGAGCATCCCGCGGCGCGAAGTGGCCTCGAAGATAGCAATGGTTCCCCAGGAATTTGTCGTTCCATTCGCCTTTACGGCACGAGAGCTTGTGGAGTTAAGCCGTACGCCTCACCTGCGCTTTCTCTCGGGTGTGGGTCGCGCCGACCGGCACGCGGTTGATCGCGCCATGGAGTTGACGGACACGGTCCCGTTGGCTGACAGAATTTTTAATGAGTTGAGTGGCGGTGAGCGTCAACGCCTGATGATCGCCATGGCCGTGGCTCAAGAACCCAAGATCTTGCTGCTCGACGAGCCTACGCAACAGCTCGACATTACCCGGCAGGCGGAAATTTTGGACCTTGTTGCCGAACTGAATTGCCATGAAAGCCTCACCGTGATCGCGGCGATTCACGATCTGAACCTTGCCGCCAGGTACTTCGAGAGACTTATCGTCCTGCACCGTGGATCGGTTCTGGCCGACGGGCCTCCTGCCGAGGTGTTATCGGGGAATCTGTTGCAAAAAGCCTATGAGGGACCCGTAGAAGTCTTGCCATCGAATGCCCATCATCTCCCGGTTGTGTTGCCGGCACCGCGATTGCGATCCCAGGAGAGGAACCGATGAAACCTCAAGCCTATATCATCGGAGTGGGGCCCGGCGGCAGTGATTTTCTCACCGAGAGAGCGCGCGATCGCATCGCACGATCGCATGCCATCTTAGGTTGGGATCTTGATCTCGTTCCAGTAAAAGGCCTTCTGGCTGGAAAGGAAATCTATCTTCAAAGCGTAAAAAACTACCGGCAAGTTGCTTTTGAAGTAGCTGCAAGGTTTCGCACCGCGGGCGCGCGCGTGGCCATTTTGCGCATTGGCGACCCTTGCGTTTCCTCCGGCTTGCGCGGGTTGCTCGACTTATTCAAGGATTATGAGATCGAGATTGTTCCGGGAATAAGTTCAGTACAAATTGCCGCTTCACTCGCTCGAATCAACCTCGACGAAGCCGTGGTCATTACTTTTCATGAGTCCGGCGATATCGAAGCGCGAATGCGATTCATGCGTGACGCGCTCCTGCGGGGCCGGCACTTGCTCATGCTTTCGGGTGAGGAGTTGCGCCCCGACGCCGCAGCCCGGTATCTGATCGAACAGGGAATCGACGAAAGTCTGCCAGTTCTTGTGGGCGAGAGGCTGACCCTTCCGGACGAGAATATCGTCCGGACCACGCTCTCGGGCCTCCGCGAAATCGAGCTCCATTGGCTCACGGTAGTTGCGGTTATACAGCCGCGCCAAGAAGTTCGAAGGGTAGAAAGGAGAGATTATGCGCATCCTGTCTCTGCTTCCTAGCGCCACTGAAATCGTGTATGCGCTGGGGCTTGGAGAAGAATTGGTGGGCGTTTCACACGAGTGTGACTATCCGCCTGAAGCGCGGACGAAACCGATTATTTCGACCAGCGATATCAGGCCAACACTCGCGAGCGACGAGGTTCACCGCGCGGTGAACTCACACAGGCATTCGGCCCATAGCCTCTACAGGATCGATGAAAAACTGCTCCAACAGGTCAGTCCCGACGTTATCCTGACTCAGGAGCTTTGCAGCGTGTGTGCGGTTCCTGTCGCGCAAGTTCGTGAGGCAGCGAGGATTTTGGCCGGGCCTTATCGCATCGTTTCGCTTGAGCCGCAAACACTCCGCCAGATTCTTGACAGCATCCTCGTAGTGGGAGAAGTCACCGGTCGCGAGGTGCAAGCGTTCGAGGTTGTTGAAGCGTTGGCAACGCGTATTGCTCGAGTGGCCTCGATTGCTTCCTCCGCCCGAACGACCCCGAGAGTGTTCTGCATGGAATGGATCGACCCTGTCATGGCAGGCGGGCATTGGATACCGGAAATGGTTCGCCTCGCAGGCGGAATCGATAACTTGGGGCATGACGGAGGGCCTTCGAAAGTGATCGAGTGGGAGCAGGTGGTTGAGTATTCGCCCGAGGTTTTGGTCATCATGCCCTGCGGCTACAAGGTGCCCCGGTCCCTAGCTGAAGTCGACCGGCTAGCTTCAAGGCCGGGATGGCACAGCCTGCCGGCCGTAAGGGAAGGCCGGGTGTACGTCGCGGACAGCCCGGCTTACTTCAGCCGGCCCGGACCCCGAATCATCAATGGCCTCGAAATCCTCGCTCAAATCATCCACCCCGAGTTGTTTTCAGGACTGATTCCCCCGGACTCCGTGCTGAAACTGACTTGGAAAGAAGGCGAGCCCATGGAGAGCCAACGAATATCGGAACAGTTTACGCCCTTAATGTAAGCTTGCGGGATCTTTTGTGACGTGTGCGCAGCTCTTATTGGCCTATGTGACAGATTTGGCGTTTGCGGATCCGCCATGGATGCCGCACCCGGTAAGACTTATAGGGTTTATGGCGTCTCGCGCGGAGAAGCAGCTCCGGAAAGTGGCGACTTCTCGCCATGCTCTCCTGCTTTTGGGCGTCTTGGTGGCTATTGCGATCCCCTCTGTGGCAGCAGCGGCAACCCGGCTCCTTCTGGAGGGGATTACACGGCTTTCGCAGCTCGCGGGGTACATTGCCACGGTTTGGATCGCCTATACGACACTTTCTGTCCGAGGCTTGGATCAGGCCGCGCGGGCAGTCATGATTAAGCTCAAGAAGGCCCAACTCCCCAAAGCGAGAGAGGCGCTCGCGATGATTGTAGGGCGTGACACCCAGACTCTGGATAAACCGGAAATCATGCGGGCTGTCATCGAAACAGTCGCTGAAAATACCTCCGACGGCTTCGTGGCGCCCCTGTTCTACCTGGCCATCGGAGGGGTGCCGGCGGCGGTCGCCTATAAAGCCATCAACACGCTGGACTCGATGTTCGGTTACAAGAACGAACGTTACCTATATTTCGGGCGCGCCGCAGCGCGGCTCGATGACGCGGCGAATTATCTCCCGGCCCGCCTGACCGCAGCTTTGGTAACGCTGAGCGCTTTGGCGCTTCGCATGCCGTGGAAGAAATGTGTTCAGATCGTTCTTCGCGATGCGAGATTGCAACCCAGCCCCAACGCGGGATTCCCTGAGGCGGCTTACGCCGGTGCGCTTCGCGTCCGATTGGGTGGAAGCAATGTCTATGATGGTTGTTCTGTCCACAAACCTTATCTCGGTGACGCAATCCGGCCGCTTGCGATCAGAATATACCCAGAGCTGCGACGTCTGCTCTATATCACCTCAATCCTGGCTCTTGCGCTCTGGATAGCCCTCGCCGTACTGTTTCGAGGAATGGCATGCCTCTAGTTCCGCACGGAGGAGATATTTTCGGCGCCGCTCGGCGGCTTGGAGTTCCCGTTTCGCGCCTCCTTGATTTCAGCGCCAATATCAATCCGTTAGGCCTTTCCCCAAAGGCGTCCCGCCGCCTTAGGCGTGAGCTTCATTCTGTCTGCCACTACCCTGACCAGCGGCAGGAAGAGCTCCGCCACCTGATTGCGTCGAAGGGAAAGATAGACCCGGAATGCGTTGTCTTCGGGAATGGCGCCACTCAACTTCTCTATTTGATTCCTCGCTCGTTGAAGCCACGAAAAGCTTTGCTCATCGTGCCTGGTTTTCCCGAGTATCATGCTTCGCTCGTTGCTGCTCAGTCGAGCATAAGAGAATTCCGGCTTCGGGCTGAAGAATCGTTCTCTCTTAAGCCTGCGGTGTTTCTAGAGGCTCTCGATAAGCAGCGACCAGACCTGGTTCTGCTGGCAAATCCCAATAACCCAACTGGAACAGTCGTTCCCCGTCTTGTCCTGCTAGAAATCGCCGGTTTCTGCCGGGGACACGGCGCACACTTTATCGTAGACGAATCTTTTATAGATTTTACGCAAGAGGTCTCACTGGCCAAACGGGCGGTAGAAGAGCCGGGCTTGATCGTTGTGCGCTCGCTGACTAAATTCTTTGCGCTTCCCGGCTTGCGGATTGGATACCTGGTTGCTCATCGGTCCCTCGCCCAAACGCTTGGCCAAACACTCGAACCGTGGTCAGTGAATACACTGGCGCTCGTTGCGGCGGCAGAGTCGATCAAAGATGCTGCTTACCGAAAGAGATCATTGGCGCTCGTGGCACGAGAGCGCGATTACCTCCTGGGTTGTCTTAAAAAGCTGGGATGGATGGAGCCGTTTCCTACCCAAACTAACTTTGTGCTTGCCCGAATTAAGTCGCCACAAATCAGAGGAGGGATGTTGCGGCAAGAGCTCGAAGGCATGCATTTACTGATACGCGATTCTTGTGGATTTAAAGGCTTGGGGCCACAGTTCGTGCGCTTTGCCGTTCGCACTCACAAAGAGAACAAGCGCCTGATAAGCGCGTTACGAGTTGCCGGCGAACGTTTTAGTTCGACGTGCCAGGTTTAATCCCACCACCTTTAAGGTGGTAAGCTTTAGCCTCCAATTTTCTGAGGAGG
>JAKASH010000287.1 GCA_021828225.1 Acidobacteriota bacterium
ACTGTGTGAGCGCTCAGAACACCAAACGGCCGCCCCTTTCCCGATATAATCACGCTCAATCCGCTCACGACGTCGTGGTCCGCCAGCAAAGGAGATGGAACAAACCGCTTCTCTTCCATGAGGTTTTGGACAATCACCGGGTGCTCACTCGCCAGCGTGTAGCCCGCCTGGGACTCGGGTCCTGCTTCAACAATCGCATGGCCGACAAGGCCCTCTTTCCAGCCCATGCCGGCCCGCAGCATTAACGCTTTGGCGTCCGGCAGCAATTCCTGCACTTTGGAGAACTCGACGTTGAGGGTTCGGGCCACAAGCTCCACCGCTTCGTCAAAAAGCGCGGGAAGGTCGATGCCTCGCAGGGCGCGGTGTCCCAGATCGGCGATCGCTGCCTGCTGTCGCGCCCGGATGTCGAGTTCAGCGGCCGCCGCCTGCCGCGCCTGGTCAGCCTCATCCAGTGACCCGGTTGTCCACATCACAACCAGTACAAAGGCCGTCATGGTCATGACGACCAGCAACGTCAGCCCAACGTATCCGGCAAAGAATCCAACCGCCTCTCCTCGGCCAATCAGGGCGGCCAGCGCAATGGGGATAACAACTGCCGCAGGAAACAGGCGCCGGAATACCGCCCCGCCGCTGTGCTGGCTCTCCAGCAACCTTCTAAACAGGTGGTCGGTGCGCGCCGTCAGCAGTCCCCCGCCCAGCACACAAAGGAGCAGGGAGCTGTTCGGCGCTATTCCCGTCAGGGTAAATCCCGGATGCAGGATGTAGTCAAACAGTCCGAACATGCCGTCGAGAACCACGGCGAGGGCAAGAAATTCCGCAGCCTGGAAGCCATGCCTCTTCTTCCAGCCCAGCATGAGAAGGCCGCAACCAATAAAAACAAGGCTCAACGCGCCCGTAGCAGTCATGCGGCCCGGAAATAACCCCTCGACAGGCACTTGCAGATCACGAAAGACCAGTTGATCAATGCCCAGATTGATGCCAAACAGATACTCGCTGAGTGTGAGTGCGCCCAACGCGACGACCAACATGGCGCAAGCCTGTCCCACCCTTCGCCAGAAACGTGCGAACCGGTGATCTCTGTTTTCCCGAAGGAACCAGAGTGCAAAACCCGCAAGGATATAGGCCACCGCGGAGTTCGGCCGCATCGAAGTCTGCCCGGGGAAGAAACTCGTAAGGATATTGAGAGAGTTTAGCCAGGCGCACAAAGCGCTGCAGCGAGAACCCGGCGCGGATAAGAAATCCACGAAAATCTTGAACTTCAACGCCCATCCAACAAGTACTGTGGCGCCCAAAAAGACGGCTACAGCGCTGGCAATTGCGGGGGCTTTCCGGGTCCACAAAGCGGTTCGCGAACAGGGCTCTTTGGTCATGGATTTTTCACCCGCCGGGCAGAAGGCGGAAATTGCGGGAGGCGAGTCGCTTTCATTCTCGCTAACTGAGGTTCCCTTTTCTCCAATGCGCTGATTTGCTTGGGCGCACTCCGGAGAAGGGCATCCAGTTCGGGCAGGCAGTATGCCAGAGGGATCTCTGTGTCCTCTCCTCTTACTTATAGCCCTTTTAGCCAAACGGTTCAACTGCTCAAAGCGGAGTTCTCCTTATGCCGGCTGCCGTGCACTCCCTCGGGCCCCTAGGTAATACCACCTAGGTGGTAATCGTTAGCGCAATAGGGTTTGACCGAATTGTTCACTTTTCTCGAACGCCCGATACTGAAATGTTGAGAACAGAGAGGTAAGCGCTCTATGGCATCTGCCGTGTTGGAAGAAGAAATTCAGCAAGCCACGCTCGGTTGTTGGGAGGCGCCAGTAGGCCCGACGGATCAATTTAGTCGGCCGTTAATCGATGAATTTGAAGACCTGTACCTGACGTACCGGTCGCGGGTCTGGGCCTTGTGCCTCCGCATGACCGGCAACCCGGACGATGCTGAAGACCTGACGCAGGAAACATTCATCCGATTGTTCCAGAAACTCGATACCTTCCGCGGCGAATCGGCATTCTGCACCTGGTTGCGCCGGATCACCATTAACGTCGTCTTGCTGAGATTCCAGAAAGCCAGTTGGCGCAGGGAAACCTCGATGGAGGCGCTCACCACTACCGATCCCCTTTCCGGGTGCCCTCTCCCGATGGAGTTTGGCAGGACCGATAGCCAATTGATGGGAGCCGTCGATCGGGTCAACCTGCAGCGCGCCATTGACCAGCTTCCTCCCGGCTTCAAAGCCGTCTTGATCCTGCATGATATTGAAGGTTACGAACACGTCGAAATATCCGAGTTAATGGGTTGCTCGATCGGCACGTCGAAATCACAACTGCACAAGGCCCGGCTGAAAATGCGCGAACTTCTCCAGCAGACGCCGCCCGAGCAACCCACGCACCGCAGCCCGGAAGCCGGCGAGAAGCCGCTCGCATCCAGCGCCCGGAACCAATTGCTTCTGCAGTTTCCGCACACGGCGGCCCAAAGTTATTCAGCCACCACTTCTGAAGCCGCGTAGCGGATAGCGCACAGTCTCGTATCCCAGAGACTCTGCGGTTCTTCTGTTTTGAATCGCGCCCAGGCCCGTAGCGACGATGGCCCGCAGGTGCCGGATATGGGAAAGACGATGCAATACCCTTCCGCCCCAGCGCCGCGCCTGGTGGTCGCCGGGCTTTCCGGCGATTCCGGGAAGACCCTGATTTCGCTCGGCCTGTTGCTTCTTGCCCGCCAGCTTGGAATCCCCACAAAGGCTTTCAAGAAAGGTCCCGACTATATTGATGCCGCCTGGCTCAGTTGGGCCTCCGGCGTCCCGGCTCGAAATCTCGACACTTTCTTAATGGGGCCGGAAAAGGCCGCACAGGTGTTTCTTGCCAATGCCTCGCCAGGCGGCCTGAACCTGGTCGAAGGCAATCGTGGTCTCTTTGACGGCGCTGATGCGCACGGAACCCACAGCACGGCGGAACTGGCGAAATTGCTGAAAGCCCCCGTCCTGCTCGTGGTGAACGCCACCAAAGTCACCCACACGGTTGCGGCTCTTGTGCTGGGATGCATGAAGCTCGACCCGGACGCTCAAATCGGCGGAGTGATCCTCAACCATGTTTCCGGTTGCCGGCACGAATCCGTGCTGAGGGAATCGCTGGAATTCACGTGCGGCGTCCCGGTGCTGGGAGTGCTGCCGAACGTCGATGCCGGCGCGCTCCTCCCAAGTCGTCATTTGGGTCTGGTAACGCCGCAGGAACACGCGAGCGTCAACGAGCTTCGCACAAACATCCTTTCATCAGTTCAAGGCCGGCT
Source organism: Acidobacteriota bacterium (assembly GCA_021828225.1). The sequence continues at coordinate 3,263 of JAKASH010000287.1, forward strand.
GGATACCAGCCGGATTTTTGAGCTGGCCCGATCAGCGCCTCCGGTGCCAGGCTGGTTCGAAAATGCGCAGAAGACAGAAGACGGCTGCGGCCTGAAGATCGCCTTTCTACAAGACTCGGCCTTCACCTTCTACTATCCCGAAAATCTCGAGGCGCTGGAAAGGTCGGACGCAGAGCTTAAACCCATTTCGGCCCTCTCGGCTTCGGCGCTGCCGGAAGGCCTGGACGCTCTCTACATTGGAGGCGGATTCCCGGAAACTCACGCGGAGGTGCTCTCCGCAAATACTGCCCTGCTGGCATCGATTCGCGACCATGCGCTAAAGGGCCTTCCCATTTACGCCGAGTGCGGAGGGCTCATGCTGCTTTCGCAAGCCATTCGCTGGAAGGGAATGAAGTTCCCCATGGCGGGTGCGCTTCCCTTCGAGGTGGAAGTCTGCGCCAAACCGCAGGGGCACGGTTATGTCGAACTCCAGGTCGATTCTCCCAACCCCTACTACCCGGTGGGGACGAAGATCTGCGGTCACGAATTTCATTATTCAAGAATCGTCCCGGCACATTCTCCCGCTCCCACTGTTTGCGCCGTTCGGCGCGGAACAGGAAGCTTTAAAGGACGGGATGCGGTTCTTGTAGAAAACATCTGGGCCAGCTACACCCATGTTCATGCCGAAGCGACGCCCGAATGGGCCCCGGGCCTCCTCGCTGCAGCGCGGTGCTGGTCGAAGCAAAAGTCCGGCGGACAACCGAACGCATACAAACCAGTAGCCATTCCTTCCTCGCAATCCCACGCGGCGTAGGAAATACACCTCGAGTGGCGCATCGATCGCGACTTTTGCGATCTGTCCGTTCGCGTTTTGCCACATGTAAGGCGCCTGGCACAGACCTCGCCTCTTGAGGTCTGCGATTCCCCGACTTCACCTTAGGAGGGCCCCGGTTCACCGGGGCCGTTCAGCATCTGGACCTGGACGCGGCTTTAGCCTCTGAAGAAAGGTAACGCAATACGGGTGGGAGCATCGATCGCGACCTTGCGATCTGCCCGCTCCCGTTGAAACCTTCCTCCCATTGGCGTACGATAACCATGGAAAGGCCATGGTGAGAACGGTTTATTGCGTCGCGATTGCTTTGTTGCTGGCCGGTGCAAGCGCCCGGGCGCAAAGTGGCGATTACACAACCCAATTTCGAGTCTCTCCGCCGGCTCCCACCGCGCCCAACCCTTTCTCGCACGCGCCCGCCAACCCGTCCCAGCCGCTGTTCGGAAAGCCCACGCCTCAACGCTTCAGCGCTTCCCCGTTCCCCGACGCCAACCACAATTTGGGCATCTTCATCCGCAATCGCATCATCGCTCCGCAGCATCCTGGTCACGTGGGCGCGCCGCCCGCTGATATTTACGTGCCCTACCCGCCCTATCCTAATGTTTGCCCGATCGATCCCTACGGCTACAATCTGCCGGGAAGCGATCCGGCTTCAGGCCAGACGGACGGAATCACAAACCAATCCTCATCCTTCCGGCTTGAGGCTTCCACAGACCCTGGCGGAACGCCGGAGAGCAAGACATCGACCGTCACTTTCAAGTCCACTCCCGCCGGCGCTGAACTTTACATTGACGGCAACCTGGTCGGGAATACCCCCTCCACAGTGCCGCTCGCATCCGGGCTCCATACCATCTCGATTCAACAATGGGGTTATCAGGCCTGGCAGCAGACGCTCACCGTTTCGGCCGGCGGCAAGATCATCATCGACGCCACCCTGCGAGAGAATTAATTCCAGAATGGATCAACTCCGAACGATTGGCGCATCAGATCCCGATTCTGGGGGCTGCGATTTTTGGTAGGGGGCCCTCCGGGCTCCCGGCGTGTTACGGCTTGCTCCTGTAGCGGCGGTGTCCTCACCGCCGGTTTTTGTGGCGCGGTCTATGGACGCCTGATCCTTTGCGAAGGATTCTCCGAACCGTCCGGCGTCGCTTGGGGGTTGGGTTGGCTGGTTGGTTGGGTTGGGTTGG
>JAKASH010000288.1 GCA_021828225.1 Acidobacteriota bacterium
CGAAATGGGATCCATGGTGACCGTGGTCAGTGGCACAAACAGGAAACCGAGGGATAATCCCTGCAGGAACTGGGCCCAGAAAATCTCCCAGTAGCCGACGTTCAGGTTCAGCAAGCCCAGCAATACCAGCGACGTGGCACAGCCCAGCACGCCGATCACCAGAAGTTTTCGCGGGTCGAAGCGGGACATGATGACGCCGACAAAGGGCATGGCAATAAAAGACCCCAGCCCCCTCGGAAACATGGCGACCCCAGCCTGGAGAGCTGGATAGCCCAAAATTGTTTGGAGGAAGATTGGCAAAATCACCAGGCTTCCATAAAGAACAAAACCAAGGATCGTCATGAGAAAAACGCCGGCGCTGTAGGTCCGTTCCTTGAAGGCCCGAAGGTCAACCACGGGGTGGGCGACGACAAGTTCATAAACGACGAAGGCTACCACTGCGATGGCGGAGATGGCGGCCAGTCTGGTAATAAGGTGCGATGAAAACCAATCTTTTTCCTGCCCCTTGTCCAGGACGATCTGGAGTGCTCCGACCCCTACCGCCAGCATTCCAATGCCCCAGTAGTCGATGCGGCTGGTGGCCCGCTTAATGTAGTGAGGATCGAAGACAAAAAGCTGGGTCATGATGAGCGCCAGAATGCCGATTGGAATGTTGATGTAAAACACCCAGCGCCAGCTATAGCTGTCGGTGAGCCAGCCTCCCAGCACCGGACCAAGCATGGGCGCCACGACAATTCCGAGCCCCCAGAAGCCCATTGCCTTGCCGCGGTCTTCCGGAGGAAAAGACTCCAGCAGGACCGCCTGGGAAATGGGCTGAAGTCCGCCGCCGCATGCTCCCTGGACAATCCTGAAGAAAACCAGCATCGGCAGGTTGGGAGCCAGCCCGCAGAGGAACGACGCGGCTGTAAATCCGGTCACGGACGTCATCAGCATGCGCTTCCGCCCGAAATAGTTGGAAAGCCAGCCCGTGATCGGAAGAATAATGGCGTTCGCCACCAGATAGGACGTTAACGTCCATGTGGCTTCGTCTACTGATGCCGACATGCTTCCGGCAATGTGCGGCAGCGAGACATTCACCACCGTGGTGTCGAGCACTTCCATAAAGGTGCTCAGCATCACCGAGACGGCGATGATCCAGGGATTGATTTTCGGCTGTTCGAATTCTTTTGCCATGCTCAGGAAGTGGGAGGCGTGAGCCCTGCGGCGCACAAGATGGTGTTTGTCACGGTATCCAGACCGATGACGGAAGAAATGACCACGTGATAGAGGCGGCGATCTTTCCAGTCCTCGCCATAGAAGCGATCAATATACGTGGCGCGCCGCCGGTCCATCTCCTCCATGACCCGCACGGCATCCGCCCCGGGAGCCAGGCGCTCGCGCAGCCGCTGGATTTTTTCATGGCGCGGCCCAAAGATGGAAACGTGAAAAGTGCTCTTGTGATGGTGAAGAATGCACTGGCTGCCGCGGCCGACAATCACGCACTGCCCGATCGATGCAGCCTCCCGGAGAACTTCTCCTCCAATCCTCGTCATGGCCTCGGAGTCGATGACATCGGTATCAACGGTCGTGGCTACTCCTTCATAACCGCCGCGCCACAGGCCCTTCACCAGGCGATGAAACCAGGGATCGATGGATTCGAGGAAACGGTCAGCCGTCTCAGGGTCGATTTGCGCCCGCTTGGCGACTTCGGTGACCAGCGATTTGTCCACCAGCCTCCACCCGAGCCGGTTGGCCAGCCTCTCTGCAATCATTCCACCACCGCTGCCGTATTCGCGGCTGATTGTAATGACGTTAAACATTCCAGCCTCTCTACTTTCCTGTGATGACCGTGGGCTCGACGGACATCCCGATGCGCAACAGATGCTGCCGGTCCTGGCCCGGATCGAAAAGGATTTTCACAGGAATCCGCTGCACGACCTTGACGTAGTTGCCCGTTGCATTTTCGGGCGGCAACAGGCTGAACTTCTCACCGGTGGCCCCCGCAATATTCAGCACGTGGCCTTTATAGTCGCGGTCATAGGCATCCACGTGGATGGTGGCAGCATCGCCCGGCCGCATGTTCTTCAATTCGGTTTCCTTGAAATTAGCGGTCACGTAGAGCCCTTCGACCGGCACAACCGCCATCAACGCCTGTCCCGTTTCGACGTTCTGGCCCACCTCGACGGATTTCTTGCCCACGATACCATCGGCCGGCGCGCGAACGGTCGTGTAGTCCAAATTCAGTTGCGCCTGGTCCAGGTTGGCCTTGGCCATCTTTACCGCCGCCTGTGCCGCGTCCGCCTCTGCCCGGCTGACCCTGACGCGTTGAGGTCCGGTATGGGACGCTCGAAGGTCGGCTTGCGCCTGCGCCAGGCGGGCACGCGCCTGTGAAACCTCCTGCTGAGCCGCCATAGCGGCTGATTGCGTTGCCGTCACCGCTGCAGAATCCGCCTGAGCTGTCTGCAGCGCATGGTCGTATTGCTGTTGGGAGACTTCGTCTTTTTTGACGAGCTGCGCGTATCGCGCCAGGTCCGACTTTGCCCTGGCGTAATCAGCCTCTGTCTGTTTGACCCTGGCCCTGGCCGCCAGATATTGCTTCTCTGCGCCAACGATGGCAGACTGTGCCTGTTTCACACGCGCCTGGGCCGACGAGATGCCGGTTGAGGAATTGATGGAAGTAATCGGAACGCCGACGCTGGAAGCCTGGGCTTGCGCAACCGCCATTGCGTAGTCGGCCTGGGCGCGCTCAAGCGCTACCTGGTAGTCGGTTGGGTCAATTCGAACGAGAACTGTGCCTTTCTTTACGAATTCATTGTTTTCGACCGGAACATCAATTACGTGGCCGTTGATGCGCGAACTGATGGGATAAATGTCGCCGTCAATCTGCGCATCATCCGTTGTTTCCCGCACCGAGTAATACCGCCAGACGAACGTTCCACCTATGAGCAGGATCAGTCCTATAATAAACAAGGCCCATTTGGCATTAGGGTGAAGTTGGAAAAACGAACGGCGCTTTTCGGGCTCGGACGCGCTCCCTTCGTTTTCGCCGTTTAATTCCAGAGTTTTTGAGGGCTCCGCCATTACTTATGTCCTCCCATCATTTGCTTGAACGTCACCTCCGCCAGACCCAGGGCGCGTGCCAGCGAGGCTTTCGCAACGTTGTAGCTGTAAAGACTGGAAATGTAGTTTTCGTCAGATGATGCGACCGCCTGCTGAGCCTGTACCACCTCGAGGCTGTTCACGACGCCGGCAGCAAATCGATCCTGGGCTTCCTTTAGCTGTTCATGGGCCAGGCTTTGAGTGCTCCTGGCGACGCGAACCTGATCTTCCGACGATTTCAGGTCCAGGAAGGCTGTTCGGACCTGATAGTCAATCTTGTTGCGCAAGTCCTTGAGTTCCGACTGACGCTGTTGAATTAAGGCATCGGCCTGCATTTCATCTCCGCGAACTTTTCCGCCCTGGAAGAGTGGGACTTTCAAATTGGCTTCAACCGTATAGGTTCCGTGAGAATCCCCCGGGCTCGGCCCGATATCCCCGTAGTCCGCATGGAAATTCAGGGACGGCCAGGCTTCGCTGCGCGCTGCCTTTTTTAAAGATTCGGCTGCGTGAACCTGCGCGAGCAGGCTCTTATAGTCGGCGCGCGTCGCCAGCGCGCTGCTGAGCGCCTGATCGAGCGTCATCTGAGGAGGTGGGGAATAGGGAACCTTGCTCGTCAGCTCAAACCTCTGCGCGACCGGCAATCCAATTGCCCGCGCCAGGGTCAGTTTTTCTGTCTGGAACTGATTCTTCAGGTAAATCAGCCGCTGCTGTTCTGCTTGCAGCTCCACCTGGCTGCGGAGGACATCGATCCCCGGCACCATGCCCGCTTTTTTCATGTCCACGGCGCGGTCGTAAACCGCCTGCGCAGTCTTGACTTCAGCCTGTGCCGCGCTCACCCGGCTGGAGCCTGCCACTGCTTCCAGGTACAAGTTGGCTGCAACCAGCACGACAAGGTCGCGCGCGTTCTGATAGGTATACTGGGCGGCCTTGACGTTTTCGGCGTCGGCCCTTTCCTGGTGAAGGTCCTTGAGGTCCAGAATGGGCTGGTCCAGGTATCCGCGCACGTCAAACACACTGAAAGGGCCGATGATGGAAGGTATACCGGGAAAATTGGGGAAGCCAAGAGCTTTCAGGTTGATTTGTTCGCTTGTCCCGGAGGTTCCGGCTGAAATCTGCGGCAGCAGGCGGCTGAGTGCGCGGATCCTTGCCCCGCGCGCCTGGAGCGTCGCCTGATCGCTGAGGAGCAGGCCCAGGTTGTATCTCAGCCCGCGGTCGATCGCATCCGTCAGCGAAAGAGGTAGTACACCGGGCTGCGCTGGGCCCGGCGGCACGCCGCCCAGGAACGGATTTTGCCCCGTCGCCTCCTGCATCGATGCCGACGAAGCTGCCGTGCCAGATTCCATTCCACTCTGGCTGGCCGAGTAGCCGCCCATGCTAGAAGTGGTCTGAGCGGCTGCGTAGGTACTACTACAGAGGAGTATTGCAAGTATAAGGGTTTTAGTCCGTCCACTGGTTATCACGCTGCGATTCCTCTCCAAACAAGATCGAAAACGAAGTTGATGTCGGACTCGACGCCCTTCTTTGACCAGCCCAGGAGCCGCTGAACGATGATGCCTCGAATCATGTCGCTGATGGCCACGGCGGCCGTATCCGTGCGGATATTGCGGATGGTTTTGCCTTTGATCCCCGCCTGAAGCGCGAGTTCCAACATGCGCGCCTGCTGGAGATACATGCCTTCAAATCGCCGGGGCATCTGGGCCGGATGGGTGAAGCCACTTCCGAGTTCCGAAAAATAAATTCTGAAAAAATCCCGATTTTTCTCGAAATAGCGGATCTTGATCGCAATAAAGGCCCGAACCTTGTCCTCGGGCCTCTTCTCTTCCGCCAGCCGGGTTTGGATCTCGTCGTGAAGTTCTGTGATGCCGTGCTCGAGGGCCGCCCAGTACACTTCCCTCTTTGACCGGTAATAGAGATATACTGTGCCTTTGGCGACTCTGGCTGCGGCGGCAATTTCGTCGACGGTTGCCGCATGGAACCCCTTCTTGGCAAACACCTTGCGCGCCGCTTCAAGCAACTCCGCCGTGCGGAACTCCTTGAGCACTTCCTTTTTGGTTCTCCCGAGAACGGGCATGAATGACCTTGCCGGGCGATAAAATGACTGACCAGTCAGTTTACTAGGCTTCACACCCGTTGTCCAATCGGGCTTCTCACATGCTTGCGCTTGATTCGCGGGAAGATC
>JAKASH010000289.1 GCA_021828225.1 Acidobacteriota bacterium
TCCTACAACTCCCGGTAGTTCTGGTCGCTTTGCCTGCAGGCCTTATCGAAATGCACCACCCGGCTCAACCCGAGCGGCTGCGGACTTGGTTGACCCAGCCGGCGATTGTCGGGGTGCTTACTTCCTTCGCCGTTCAATCAGCGGCCATTCGGCCACGGTCTCGCGTGTTTTTCCGCCTGCAGGCCATGTTCCTCTCGAATTTTCAGCCTGGCAAAACGCGACCAACCTGCAACATCTTGCTGAAAAATTCGTGCCGCCTGTGATTCCGAGGAGCTCCAGGCAAGGCGGAATCTCGTAAGGACTTTGATTTCAAACAAGAGATAAGATGATAAAACCCTTGCGGCTCCTGATTGCGGACGATCATGAGGTGGTCCGCCAGGGAGTCCGGACGATTCTTGAAGCGCAATCCGGCTGGAGCGTTGTGGCGGAAGCCGAGAACGGATTGGATGCCATCAGCCAGGCACGGGAAACGAAGCCCGACATCGCTCTGCTGGACATCAGCATGCCCCAGTTGAATGGCCTCGAGGCGACCCGGCAGATCCTGAAGCTGCTTCCGGAAACCCAGGTTTTGATTCTGACCATGCACGAGAGCGACGAGCTGGTGCGGGAAGTGCTCTCGGCCGGGGCGCGGGGTTATGTCCTGAAGACGGACGCCAGGCGCGACCTTGTCAGCGCCGTCCGTTCCCTCAGCGAGCGCCGGCCTTTCTTCACCTCGAAAGTGGCGGAGATAGTTCTGGAGGGATACCGCCAGCGGAGCGCGCCAGCCGCGGTTGAGATCCCTTCCGGCGATCGCCTGACTTCGCGCGAAAGGCAGATCGTCCAGTTGCTGGCCGAAGGCAAGACCAGCAAAGAGATCGCCACCGCGCTCGACATCAGTATCAAGACCGCAGACACCCACCGCGCCAACATCATGCGCAAACTCGATCTCCACACGCTCGCCGACGTTGTCCGCTATGCCATCCGCAACAAAATGATCGAGCCCTGAGCCGGATCGTTCATGGCAGGGGCGAATTCGTGAGGATAAGACAAAAATAAGACGGACTGGCTTGCGGCCCCGATGAATCGGGGCCCTTTCGCATCCTGTCCTCCTCGATCCTTCCCGCCACAAAATTCCTGACCCCTTTCCCCGCTGCCCATCCCATCATTCCACAGACGTCTTCAACCCCGTCTCAAACCTTCAGGAAGATCTTCTGCCGGTAAAGGAAATAGAGGAACAGCCAGCCGGTCATCATTACGCTGACGGCCCAGAAAACGGGCTTAACGGGGCCCAGATCGTTGAGGAATCCGTGGACAAAGATGTTGGTAATTGTCCCGAAGTCAAACAGTTGGTGCACCACATAGATGGTGATCGCATTCACGCCGATCACGGTGAAGAAGAAGGACCAGCGCCGGTAGCCCAGCACATCGACGATCCAGTAAAAGAGGGCGAGCAGCAGCAGGCTCCAGCCGCCCGCAAAGAGCACAAAAGAGCTGGTCCAGATGTTCTTGATGATGGGGAAATTGAAACTCCAGACAAACCCGATCAGCAGGCTTGCCACGCCCGCCAGCGCCAGACCCAGCGTTTTGCGATTGGGGGGTCGCCTGGAGCGCAGCCAGTGGCCGGCCAGCACACCCAGCAGCGTGGTCGCAATCGCGGGCAGAGTGGAGAGGATGCCCTCATTGTCACCAATAACAAAACAACAATAAGGATGGGGGAGCAGGTGCCGGTCGATAAAGCTGGCGAGATTGCCCTGTGGCGTTATCACTCCTGCCCCAACGCCCGGCACGGGAACCAGCATCATCACCGCCCAATAAACCAGCAGAATGCCGGCGAAGAAGGCCACCTGGCCCCGGATTTTTGTGTTCATCACGATCAGCGCCGCGAAGAAATAGCATATTGCGATGCGCTGCAGAACTCCGGCAATGCGCAAGTCGTGAAAGTCGAAATTGAGCAGGCCGTTATAGACCAAGCCCAGCAGAAATAGCACGACCAGGCGACGGACGATACGGCGGTAAAGCTGGCCGCGGTTGGCGCCCGCTTCCAGGCGCTTGGTCAGAGAGAATGGAAGCACCACGCCCACAACAAAAAGGAAGAGCGGGAAAATCAGGTCATAGAAATGAAAGCCCGCCCATTGAACGTGCTCGAATTCCACGTTGAGAACGTTCATGGCGGGTCCGGGATCCGTCTGGTGCAGGGCGTGGATGATCACCTCGCCGCCTGTGATCCAGAACATGTCGAAACCGCGCAGCGCGTCGATGGAAGCGATGCGTTTCTCCAGGAAGGATTCCTGGTCTGCTCCGATACCCATGGGGCACCTCTCGCTGATGGTTAAGAATATCTCTGGGGGCAGGAGATAAACCTTGGTTCCGAAATCAGAGGTCCAGAGTTCTGTTCTACTCCGCCGAATCGAATCGGCTTTTCAGATGTCACAAAAGGAAAATGACTACGCAGAGAGAAAATAGCGCGCCTTGGGAAAAAAAGAAAGTGATTTTATGCAAGGCCGCGCCGGCGCCCAAGACCTGGGCAGTCTTGGGGGATTCCCGCAAATCCTGTGGCGCCGGGGCAAGATGAGCTGGTACAAGCTTCCGGGCAAGTTTATGATGAGGGTCAGCAAGAGATCAAATAGTGTTCTGTTGCGGGTTTGCGATGCGCGCGAAACGAACACATATCGCCGAAGACCTGGGCATCCGCCTGCCATCAAAAGAGGAAGAAGAGTTATTCAAATGGTTCCTGGCTTGCCTGCTCTTTGGCAAGCCGATTCAGCGGCAGGTTGCGGAGCGCGCTTTCCTGGCGCTGGCTGCGGCACGGCTGGTGAGTCCCGACGCAATCCTCCAGGCCGGGTGGGATGAACTGGTACGGTTGCTGGATGAAGCGCATTACGTGCGTTTTGATTTTTCCACGGCAACCAAACTTCTCCACGTCGCCGAGGAGTTGAAGCAGCGTTACGGCACGCTCACCAATCTTCTCGCAAAGTCGAAGACTCCCCGGGAACTCTCCACGAGATTGCAAGAGTTCAAGTATATTGGTCCCAAGACCGCGGAGATTTTCATTCGGGAAGTGCGGCCGATCTGGTATCCGCCTCGTAAGGCGGCGCGGGGAAAGTAGCGTGCCTGGTCGCGAATCGCGAATTGGGTAGCGCCGTAGCTGCGGTCTGCGGCTCTTGTTTTGAGAAAAACCGCGGACCTCGAAGTCGGAGGTCCACGCTACCGGATCAGCGTAGGACGATCGCATGAAGAAAGCTCGCACAGCTCGTGAAATGGAAATCGCGGCAGCGGCGGCGCGGCCGCCCAGGCCACATCGAGCGCTGATGCCGGGTGGCGAAGTAATGGCGATGCTGGCTCGGCGGGGCTTGCGCCCGAGCAAAGCTCACCTCGACGTGCCCTTCCCTGAAAACCTCGAAGAGGAGAAGGCCGAGCGGCTTGCAGAACTGCTGAGCCATTATGCTTTCCGCCTCTTTCTGCGCGGAGCCATTCTGCACCCGGAAGGATTTGCGCCGGAAGAAGTGACGCAATATCTGAAGAAAAGCCAGTCGAGGGCCTACGCGGAGTTGCTGGTCAAACAGGGGCTTGCCGGACGGACGCCGCCCGGCCGCTACCGGCTGCTCCGCACCGCGAAAAGCTTTGGCGGAACGCTTGAATGGTACGTAGCCCGTGAACTGGGCCGCAGGTTTGGATTCGACGTGGCGGCCGGGGTCAGGTTCCACGCTCGGGGGGTGGGAGGCGACCTGGATGTGGTGGCGGCCGCCGAAGGTAAACTGGCTTACCTTGAGCTGAAGTCGTCCCCTCCCAAGAACCTTGAAGCCCGCGAGGTCGCGGCTTTCTTTGACCGGGTGCGCCTGCTCCGGCCGGACATCACTCTTTTTGTGGTGGACACTGCCCTGCGCCTCAGCGATAAGGTTCTGCCCATGCTCGTGGCAGAACTCGAACATCGCCGCGGCGGAGCCAGCATCGTTCCGCGCCGGATCGAGCGGGAACTCTGGGCGCTCACGCCTCATCTCTATGCGGTGAACGGAAAGCTGGATCTCGTAACCAACATCGGCCGCGCCCTGGCCGAAGGTCTGCTCGCCCTTGCTCCGCCGCTCTGAGAGCTTCCCGCAAGTCCGGGCGCTCAACCCGCGGCCAGTTTGAAAGAGCCGCCCGCGGGACCTACAATAATCTTAGGTAACAAGTTCCCGGACCTGCGCACTTCCCTCCCAAGGTGCTGGAGGCCACTTCAGATGAGCGCCCTGTCAAGGACGGAATGCCTCAACCTCGGTTCGCCTTCGGCGGTGTCAATGTTCAACTCCGCCTGCACCCCGATCTGTGCCCTGTGCCGGAACCACGGCCGGCCGCCGGCAGTCTCGATTCGCCCTGAGCCACCTGCAAAGAGCCGGCCACGGGCCAGGGGCGTGGCGGATATCGACCCCGGATTCCATCCCGGTTATCTGAGTTTACATCGGCGCGGAGAATTGAAGAGGCGAGCGCGGGAACTGTGGGACGTGATGAAACAGTGCGAGCTCTGTCCCAGGCGATGCGGAGCAAACCGGCTGAAAGGTGAAAGAGGATTCTGCGGATCGACTTCCGAGCTCGAGATCTCCGCGTATCATCCACATTACGGCGAGGAGAAACCGCTTGTGGGCAGGGGCGGTTCCGGAACCATTTTTCTGACCCATTGCAGCCTGCGATGTGTCTTCTGCATCAACTGGCAGATCAGCCAGGGCGGATGCGAGCCGCCCCTGACCGTGGAAGAGATGGCGGAGATCATGCTCCGCCTTCAGGAAATGGGATGCCACAACATCAACTTCGTCACGCCGACGCATTATTCTCCGCATATTCTGCGCGCCGTGGATATCGCTGCGGCCAGGGGGCTCAGGCTGCCGCTCGTCTACAATACGAGTGGCTGGGAGCGAGTGGAGATTCTGAAGATGCTCGATGGCGTTGTTGACATCTATCTGCCCGACTTCAAGTATTCGGACGGTCGGATGGCCGCTCAATACTCCTCCGGAGCCGAGGCTTACCCCGAGGTCGCGAAAGCCGCCTTGCTTGAAATGCACCGCCAGGTGGGAGTGGCGCATCCGGCGCCGGATGGCCTCATGTACCGCGGGCTGATGATCCGCCATCTTGTGATGCCCAATAGAGTCAGCGGCACGAAGGCCGTCATCGAGTGGATCGCACAGAACCTTCCTAAGGACACTTATCTCAACCTCATGTCGCAATACATGCCCGCATTCAAGGCATCACACTATCCTGAGATAGCCCGCCGGATTACGCGCTCCGAATATAGCGAG